>NZ_LZKC01000216.1:0-18760 GCF_001672685.1 Mycobacterium sp. E2462 | reverse complement strand
GGTTTCGAGGCGGCCACGCCCCTTCTTACCGCACCGCCCCCGCCGGCGGGTGGACCTCACAGCGAGCGTTGCAGCAGTACCTGCCCGTTGTCGGCCCCGACCACCTGCACCGCGGCGATCTGGTCGACCGGGGTGGAGATGCTGGCCGCGGGCGTCGCCGTGTGACCGGGCACGGCCACCCAGGTGGCCAGCCGGGTCTGACTTCCGTCGCGGCCCACCACCACCAGCGCCAGCGTGTCGTGATGCGCGTTCAGCGGGGCCAGGCAGACGCAACTCAGGTTGATCGACGTCCCCCAGTGCTGGCTGGTCACCGCGACCGAGGAGGTCAGCAGGTTGGTGCCGACCTGCGACATCTGCTGCAACGCTCGCTGTGAGGTCCACCCGCCGGCGGGGGCGGTGCGGTAAGAAGGGGCGTGGCCGCCTCGAAACCGAAACCCGACCCGATCGCCGCGGCGCGCACCAACTGGGAGCGCGCGGGCTGGGGTGAGGTGTCGCAGGGCATGATGGCGGTCACCTCCGTAATGCGCGCGCACCAGATCCTGTTGGCGCGCGTCGAGACCGCGCTGCGTCCCTACGACCTGAGCTTTTCGCGGTTCGAGTTGCTGCGCCTGTTGGCGTTCAGCCGCACCGGTGCGCTGCCCATCACCAAGGCGTCCGACCGCTTGCAGGTCCACGTGACGAGCGTGACCCATGCGATCCGCCGCCTCGAGGCCGACGGCCTGGTGCAGCGGGTGCCGCACCCCACCGACGGGCGCACCACGCTGGTGCAGATCACCGAGCTGGGCCGCTCGACCGTCGAGGACGCCACCGTCACCCTCAACGAGCAGGTGTTCGCCGACATCGGCATGACCGACGCCGAAGCGCGTGGCCTGGTGTCGTCCATCGAGACGCTGCGGCGCAACGCCGGTGACTTCTGAGTTTGCGAAGGCTCAGCGCAGCGCTTCGATGACCGCGCTGAAATCGAGGTCGGCGTGCTCGGCGGCGAACTTTGCGTAGATCTCGGCGGCGTGCCGGCCCAGCGGGGCCGACGACGCGGTCGCGTTGACGGCGTCCATGGCCAGGCCCAGGTCCTTGTTCATCAGCGCGGTCGCGAAACCCGGCTTGAAGCCGTTGTTGGCCGGCGACGTCGGCACCGGCCCCGGCACGGGGCAGTTGGTGTGCACGGCCCAGCAATTGCCGGTCGCGCCGGTGATGACGTCGAACAGCGACTGCGCCGACAAGCCGAGTTTCTCGGCCAGCAGGAACGCCTCACCGATGGCGATCTGCTGCACCGCCAGCACCATGTTGTTGCACACCTTGGCAGCCTGCCCGGCCCCCGCCGCGCCGCAGTGAATGACCTTGCCCGCCATGGGCTCCAGGACGGGCCGGGCGCGTTGCAGCGCCTCCTCGTCACCGCCCACCATGAATGCGAGCGTGCCGGCCACGGCGCCCTTCACCCCGCCCGAGACCGGCGCGTCCACCTGGACCGCGCCCCGCGACTCGGCGAGCGCGTGTACCTCGCGGGCGTCGGTGACCGAGATGGTGGAGCTGTCGATGAACAGCGCGCCGGCGCGGGCGGCGGGCAGCACCTCGGCGTAGCAGCGTTTCACGATGTCACCGTTGGGCAGCATGGTGATGACCACGTCCGCCCCGGCCACCGCGTCGGCGGCGCTGTCGAGCACGGCGACGCCGTTGGCGCCGGCGGCGGCCGCCGCGGCGGGCACCGGGTCGAACCCGCGCACACCGAAGCCGGCGGTCAGCAGGTTGGTCGCCATGGGCGCGCCCATGTTGCCCAGGCCCAGGAACGCGACGGTCAACGCCTCAGTCATCTTCGACCCTCCTATGCGGTTGCTCGGAACCGTGCGGCCTCGGCCCGCCCGACGACGACCCGCATGATCTCGTTGGTGCCTTCCAGGATTCGGTGCACACGCAGATCGCGCACGATCTTCTCCAGACCGTACTCGCGCAGGTAGCCGTAGCCGCCGTGCAACTGCAACGCCTTGTCCGCGACGTCGTAGCAGGTGTCGGTGACGTAGCGCTTGGCCATCGCGCACAGCTCGACCTTGTCGGGATCCCCGGTGTCCAGGGCGGACGCGGCCCGCCACAACATCATTCGCGACGTCTCGAGCCCGGTGGCCATGTCGGCCAGGGTGAACCGGATGGTCGGCTCGTCGATCAGGGCGGACCCGAACGCCTGGCGGTCCCGCACGTAGGCGCCGGCTTTGTCGAAGGCGGCCTGCGCGCCGCCGAGCGAGCAGGCGGCGATGTTGAGCCGGCCACCGTTGAGGCCGTTCATCGCGATGCCGAAGCCGGCGCCCAGCCCGTCCGCGCCGCCCAGCACCGCGTCGGCGGGCACCCGGACCCCCTCGAGGATGACCTGCGCGGTGGGCTGGGCGTGCCAGCCCATCTTCTCCTCCAACGCCCCGAAACTGAGCCCCGGCGTGCCCTTTTCGACGATGAACGCCGAAATGCCGCGGGGGCCGGGCTGTTCCGTGCCGCCGGTGCGCGCCATCACCACGTAGACGTCCGAGGCGCCCGCGCCGGAGATGAACTGTTTCACCCCGTCGAGCACGTAGTCCGCGTTTTTTTCCGGGCCCTCCCGGACCGCGCGCGTGCTCAGCGCGCCGGCGTCCGACCCGACGCTGGGCTCGGTGAGGCAATAGCTCGCGATGACGTCCATCGACGCCAACCGCGGAACCCAGCTCTTGCGCTGTTCGGGGGTGCCGAAGCTGTCGATCATCCACGCGCACATGTTGTGGATGGACAGGAACGCCGCGGTGGTGGGGTCGGCCGCCGCCAACTGCTCGAAGATCCGCACCCCGTCGAGGCGGCGCAGGCCGCTGCCGCCGACGTCCTCGTGGCAGTAGATGGCGGCCATCCCCAACTCGGCGGACTCTCGCAGCACGTCAACCGGAAAGTGTTGCGCCGCTTCCCATTCCAGGGCGTACGGGGCCAGTCGCTTGGCGGCGAACGCGGCCGCCGTCTCGGTGATGACGCGCTCGTCGTCGTTCAGGGCGAACATGGCCTTAATCCATGGTGGGGATGACGAATTCGGCACCGTCCTTGATGCCGGACGGCCACCGCGACGTCACCGTCTTGGTCTTGGTGTAGAACATGATCGACGAGGGCCCGTGCTGGTTGAGGTCGCCGAAGCCGCTGCGCTTCCAGCCGCCGAAGGTGTGATAGGCCACCGGAACCGGGATCGGCACGTTGACGCCGACCATGCCCACCTGCACGCGGGACACGAAGTCGCGGGCCGCGTCACCGTCGCGGGTGAATACCGCGACCCCGTTGCCGTATTCGTGTTCGGACGGCAGGCGCAGCGCCTCTTCGTAGTCGTGCGCGCGGACGATGCACAGCACCGGTCCGAAGATCTCGTCGGTGTAGATGGTCATGTCCGGGGTGACGTGGTCGAACAGCGTGGGCCCGATGAAGAAGCCACCCTCGAGAGAGGCGTCGCCGTAAGCCAATTCGTCGCTGGCGCGGTCACGGCCGTCGATGACGATCTCGGCGCCGGCCTCGACGCCCTGGGCGATGTAGTCGCGCACCCGGGTCAGCGCGGCCTCGGTGACCAGCGGGCCGTAATCGGCCTTCGGGTCCAGGCTGTGGCCCACCCGCAGGTTGTTGATCCGCTCGATCAGCCGGGCGCGCAACCGGTCCGCGGTCTGCTCACCGACGGGCACCGCAACGCTGATCGCCATGCAGCGTTCGCCGGCGCTGCCGTATCCGGCGCCGATCAGCGCGTCGACGGCCTGGTCGAGGTCAGCGTCGGGCATCACGATCATGTGGTTCTTGGCGCCGCCGAAGCACTGCGACCGCTTGCCGGTGGCGGCAGCTCCGGAGTAGATGTACTGCGCGATGTCGGAGCTGCCGACGAAGCCGACCGCCTGGATGTCGGGGTGGTTGAGGATGGCGTCGACGGCCTCCTTGTCGCCGTGCACCACCTGGAACACGCCCGGCGGCAGGCCCGCCTCGGTGAACAGCTCGGCCAGCCGCACCGGCACCGAGGGGTCGCGCTCGGAAGGCTTGAGCACGAAGGCGTTGCCGCACGCCAGCGCCGGCCCGGCCTTCCACAGGGGGATCATGGCCGGGAAGTTGAACGGGGTGATGCCCGCGACCACGCCCAGGGGCTGGCGCAGCGAGTACACGTCGATGCCGGGGCCGGCGCCCTCGCTGTACTCGCCCTTGAGCAGGTGCGGGATGCCGAGGCAGAACTCGATCACCTCGATGCCGCGCTGGATGTCGCCCTTGGCGTCGGCCAGCGTCTTGCCGTGCTCGAGGGACAGCAGCTCGGCCAGCTCGTCGTTGTGCTTGGCCACCAGCTCGATGAACCGCATCAGCACGCGGGCGCGGCGCTGTGGATTCCATGCGGCCCAACCCTTTTGGGCCTCGACCGCCGAGGCCACCGCGGCGTCGATGTCGGCCTGGCCGGCCAGCGGCACCTGGGCCTGCACCTGCCCGGTGCTCGGGTTGAAGACGTCCGCGGTGCGGGTGGACTGGCCGGCGGTGCGCTTCCCGTCGACGAAGTGCGGGATCTGTGTGGTCATGAGGTGCCCTCGGGTGTGGTTGACGGGGTTACTTGGATATCCTAGTAACCGGTGTCGGGCGTTGGCAAGGAGGGTGACTTGTCCCGCTCAAGAGCCGTAAATACCGTTTCAGCGTGTCGGAGGAGACGGGGCAGGGCGCGGATGCAGCACGCGGCTGTGAGTCGAAATTGGCCGAGGCTGCGCGGGTACCAGCTGCCGCCGACCGGGCTGTAGGCCCCGCGTTGCGTACCGCCTATCAAAGTGCTCTTCGGGGACGGCGACAGCTCGAGGCTATCGAAATCGACATTGAAACGGCTGTAGCTAAGCAGCAGGAACTGGCTCTGGACACTGCGGCGGGTGCCGCCGATTTCTCGAGATTTCTCAATGCCAAGACAAGAGACATCAACCGACTGGTGGCCCAAACGACGGCGGATTCTCAAGCGGGAGCATCAACGCTGCGATCGCTCGCCCCGTCTTATCGGGCCGTCGGATACGACACCTTGCCCGAGGAGCCGCCCCCGGCGCCCGTACCATTCCCTCCTTATCAGCCCAAGGTCTGGGCAGCGTGTCGATTGCGAGGTCAGGATCCCGACAAAGTCGTCCGCACGTTCTATCGCGCCCCGGTTAGCGCAGGTTACCGCTCACTCCCTGGCGGCGACTCGGTTCTATTCTGCGGCAACGACAAGTATGGGTTAATGCACATCGAGAGGGAGCACGGCGACCAGTGGGATCAGATCGCCAACACGCGTTGGCCCACCGCCGGCAATTGGCGATATCTCGCCGACTACTCGATAGCTCAGACGTTGGCCAAACCAGATCGGGTGGAGTACAACCAAAACAACGACACATTCGCGCTTTATCGCAGGATTTCGAGCGCGGACGGCAGTTACGTCTTTACGACGCGTGTCGTCATTTCGGCAAGTGACGGGAAGATCGTTACAGCGTTCCCGCAGACGAAGGGATAAGTGGAGTGAGCGGAAGCGTTGAGCCATTGGATAGCTATACTGGCCGCCGCGACCTCATTGCGAAAATATTGGAACCGTATTTTCGGATCAGTGAAATGCTTCCGAGCAACCAGAGGCCGACCTCGGAAAGTGTAGAAAAATTCTGGGATAACTCACTTGTATGCAGCTGGGCGGACCAGGAAACGGGGCGCAAACGCAACCTTTCGGTCTCGTTGTACCGGACGGCCGACGGTGAACGAAGAGTGCACGAAATCCGGGAGATGATTCGACAGGAATGTCCGCCGGGGGTAGACCTGCACACACCGAATGCCGAGGCCTACGAAGTTATCGGGCCGCGGCCAGGTGAACACGTTTTCGTTCTGTATTACCTCGGGCACCTGCGCGCCGTTGTGGGCAACTGCGTCGTTCAAATAATGCCGATGGGAACCGGCGTCGACCTGAGCGATCTGGTCGATCCGGCACTCGACATCGGCCGCACGGTGGGCTGTTCAGCGTACGTAAACGACTTCATGTCGCCGGAGTTCCCGACACAGTGGCACGACCAGTTGGGCGGCTGGCGGGTGGAAGGCGAGGACCGCTGACGCCGGACGGGCTAGCCTGGGGTCCCTATGGACACCATCGAGGCCGACTACCTGGTGGTCGGGGCCGGCGCCATGAGCATGGCGTTCGTCGACACGCTGGTGACCGAGACGCGGGCCCGCGTGGTGGTGGTCGACCGCAACCACCAACCCGGGGGGCACTGGACCACCGCCTACCCGTTCGTCCGGCTGCACCAGCCGTCGGCCTTCTACGGTGTCAACTCGCTGCGGTTGGGAACCGACACGATCGACCAATCCGGCTGGAACGAAGGGCTTTACGAGCTGGCCAGCGCCGCTGAGGTGTGCGCCTACTACGACCACGTGATGCGCAGGCAGCTGCTGCCCACCGGGCGGGTCAGCTACTTCCCGATGAGCGAGTATCACGGCGACGGCCGCTTCACCACGTTGGGTGGTGCCGAGTACGCCGTCACCGTGACGCGCCGCGTGGTCGACGGCGGCTACATGCGGGTGACGGTCCCGTCGATGCGGCCGCCGCCCTACCCGGTGGCACCCGGCGTCGAGTGCGTCCCGCCCAACGCGTTGCCCTCGCGGGCGGCCCACCAGCGCTACGTCGTCGTCGGCGCCGGCAAGACGGGCATCGACGCGTGCCTGTGGTTGCTCGGCCACGGTGTCGTGCCCGAGCGGCTGACCTGGATCATGCCGCGCGACTCCTGGCTGCTGGACCGCGCGACCATGCAGCCCGGCGCGGCGTTCGCCGCCACGATCAAGGCCGGGTTCATCGCTCAGCTGCGCGCCATCCGGGACGCGACGTCACCCGAGGATCTGTTCGGCCGCCTCGAGAACGCCGGGTCGCTGCTGCGGATCGACCCGCGCGTGCGGCCCACCATGTACCGTTGCGCCACCGTCACGCGGGCCGAGCTGGAGCAGCTGCGCCGCATCGACGACGTCGTGCGCCTCGGCCACCTGCGGCGCATCGAACCCGACCGGATGGTCCTCGATGGCGGCGAGATCCGCGTGCCCGGGCCCGCCCTCTATGTCGACTGCACCGCCGACGGCGCCGAAAAACGGCCCGCCACAACAATTTTCGACGACGAACGGATCACGCTGCAAAGCGTGCGCGGCTGCCAGCAGATCTTCAGCTCCGTGCTCATCGCGCACGTCGAGGCGGCCTACGCCGACGACGCGACCCGCAACGCGCTGTGCGTGCCGTTACCGCACCCCGACACCGACCTCGACTGGATACGCCTCGCGCGGGCCGACTACGGCAACCAGCTGCGCTGGTTCGGCGACCCCGAGCTGAGCGCATGGCTGGCGACCGTCCGCCTGGACCTCTTCGGCCACCTCGTGGGCCAGCTGCTGCCGCCCGCGTCGGCCAAGCCGCGGGTGCGCGACCGAATCCTGGGGGTGGCCACGTCGGTACTGTCGGCCACCGCCGCGAAGCTCGACGAGCTGTTGGTCGACCAGGCTTCGCTCGCCGCACCCTGAGCCGGGTGTAACCCGAGCCGCTATTGATCGGGTGAAGGAGGCACGTGGCGGCACAAGGCGACCCCATCGACCCGCGACCCCTGCGCGCGGTGCCCGACTCTGGCTTTGCGGGCTACCCCGACTGGGAAGCGGTCTACCAGGACAACGCGACCTGGGTCTATCGCACGCTGTTCGCGCGGGTGGGCAACCGCGCCGACGCGGAGGATCTCACCGCGGAGGTGTTCCTGGCCGCCCTGCGGCCCCTGCGGTTGACCGCCAGCGTCGCCGAGGTGCGGGCCTACCTGCGGGCGACGGCGCGCACGGTACTGGCGGCGCATTGGCGGGAGACCCTGGGCCGCGAGATAACCTCCATCGAGGACATCGAACAACCGCCCGAGAGCGAGGACGCGATCAGCACCGCGCCGCAGCGTGTCGCCGAGGTGCTCGACACCCTGCCCGACCGGTACCGAAGAATCTTGGAACTGCGCTTCCTGCAAGGAGTTTCGATCAAGGAGTCGGCCGTGCAGCTCGGCATCAGCGTCGCCAACGCCAAAGTGCTGCAACACCGCGCGCTGCGGCTGGCGGCCCAAGTCAACGAGGGGGACCGGCCATGAACGCGCGGGGGCTGCGGCGCTACGTCGACGATCTGCTGCGGGGTCGGCGGCCCAAACCCTTTGCGCCCGACGACTTCGAGGCGGCGCAGCTCCGTACGGCGATCGAGCTGCGCGCCGCGGGCAGGGGTGTCGACGGCCCGGATCCCGCCTTCGTCGACGACCTGCACCGCCGGCTGGCCGAACAGATGTCGAGTGCACCGGCGGGGCCCGCGCCGCGCCCGAGCAGCACCCGGCGCCAGGTCATCGTCGGCACCTCGGCCGCCGCGGCGACGGCGGTCACCGCGGTCTCCGTGGACCGCGCGGTGATCGGCACCGGCGCCGGGGGTCCCGCCGTCGCGGCCGAACTGACGCCCAACGCCGGTAGCTGGCAGCGCGTCGCCGCCAGCCACGAGGTGCCTGACGCGACGATGCGTCCCTTCGACCTCGGTACCGTCACCGGGTTCGTCCGGCGCGTCGACGGCAGGCCCCAGGCCGTCTCCGGGGTGTGCACACACCAGGGTTGCCGCCTGTGGTTCGACGCGCCCGACGACACGCTGCGCTGCCCCTGTCACTCGACGTCGTTCGCGCCGACCGGTGAGGTGCGCACCCACCAGCTGCCGATCGCACCAAACCCGTTGCCCACGTTGATGGTTCGTGAGTCCAACGGCGTCATCGAGGTGTTCGCGCCGAAGGTGTAACCCGCGGGCCTATCCCTAGGCATGAGAATCGCCAAACCTGGAACAGCCCTCGCCGCGGTCGCGGTAGCGCCCCTGCTGCTCGCGGGGTGCTCGGCGTCGCGTCCGGCGCCGGCCGCCGACGTGCCGAAAACAACCCCGTCGGTGTCGGTCACCGCGCCGCCGGTGCGTGGCGATCAGGTCACCATCGACAACTTCGCGTTCGCGCCAGAGACGGTGACCGTCAAGGCGGGCGCCACCGTCACCTGGACCAACCGCGACGAGGAACCGCACACCGTGGCCGCCAGCGACGGCACCTTCCACTCGCCCGGCATGGGAACCGGCGCGACGTTCACCCACACCTTCAGCAGCGCAGGCACTTTCGACTACGTCTGTTCGATCCACCCGATGATGCACGGCTCCGTGGTGGTGACGCCGTGATGCCAATGAGCCGCCGCCAATTGCTGCGGCACACCGCCTGGTTCGGCGCCGCCGTCGGTTTCGCGGTCACCGGGGGCGAAGTCATCTCCCATGTCGCCGGGGCGGCCGCGGCCGGGCACGCGCATCAGCGACCGGCCCTGCGCTTCGCGCAGGTCAGCGACAGCCACATCGGGTTCACCGGCGCACCGAACCCCGACGTCTCCGGGACCTTCAGCCACGCGATCGACCGGATCAACACTCTCGGCTACACACCGGATTTCGTCATCCACACCGGCGACCTGACCCACCTGTCCAGCCCCGCGCAGTTCGACCAGGTGAAGCAGATGATGAGCTCCTTGAAGACGCCGCACGTGTTCACCGTGCCGGGCGAACACGACTCCGTCGACGACGCGGGGCAGAAGTACCGCGCCGCATTCGGTGCCGGGTCGACCGGTGACGGCTGGTACAGCTTCGACATCGCGGGCGTGCACGTGATCGCCCTGGTCAACACGTTGAACCTGCGCAAGCTAGGCCACCTGGGCGCCGATCAACTGGAATTCGTGCGCAAGGACGTCGCGCGGTTGTCCAGCGATACCCCGATCATCGTGTTCAGTCACATCCCGCTGTTCGCGATGTATCCCGAGTGGGGCTGGGGGACCGACGACGCCACCCAGGCGTTGAGCTACCTGCGCCGGTTCTCCTCGGTTACCTGCCTCAACGGCCATGTGCACCAACTCTTCTCGAAAACCGAGGGCAACGTGACGTTCTACAGCGGGACGACGACGGCCTACCCGTTGCCCCACCCGGGTGACGGTCCAGCGCCCAAGCCGGTGACGTTGCCGGCCGGCCGGCTGCGCGACGCGCTGGGCGTTCGCGAGGTCAGCTACACCAGCGGCGAGACCGTGCTGGCGCTGAAAGAACGGCCGCTGCAATGACGCCGGCGACCGCCCTGATCCGGTGCGGCTACGCCGCGTCGCTGGCGGCGGCCGCGTACAGCCACGCCTACTTGTACGTCCACGGCTACCAGCACGTCCCACACGTCGGAGCCGGATTCCTGGTGCAGGCCAGCCTGTCGTTCGCACTCGCGCTGTCGATCCTGCTGGGTGGCCCAGCGTGGCTGGGCTGGGCCGGCGGGGCGGTCGCCGGCGCCTCCCTGGCCGCCTTCGTTGCCTCGAGAACCGTTGGGCTGCTCGGCTTCTCCGAGCACGGCTGGGAACCGGCGCCGCACGCGGCGCTCAGCGTGGCCGCGGAGGCCGGCACCGTCGCGCTGTGGGCCGCCGTCCTTGTCGCGCGCCGCCGTCGAAGCGCGGCCTAGGCGGGATCCGGGACGTCGGGAGCCCCGCGTTCGGCAACGACCTGGGCGCTGCTGGTGTCCAGCGGCTCGTCGGAGCTCGAGGCGACGGGGGCCGCCCACTTGCGCCGCAACCGGCGCTTCAAGGACATCGCCGGCTTCTCGATCAGGAACCAGCTCAGGGCCGCCACGGGCAGCACCGCCGCCACCGCGACGAGAAAAAACAACGCCGGGTGCAGGCGCGCGACACCGCACACGGCGAGCAACTGCTGGACGGGGAAGGCGTAGATGTACAGGCCGTAGGACAGATCCGTGCGCAACCGCAACCGCGGGTTGTGGATCAGCGAGGCGGACACGATGACGGCGTAGGCCAGCGGCAGGGCGCCGACCACCCGGTAGTCCGGCAACTGACCGGCCGCCAGCACGATCACCACGCAGACCGCGACCAAGGACCACCGCGCCGGGATCACGTCCCGCCACTGGTACATGATGGCCCCCGAGGCGAACATGATCGCCGAGCGCACCGCCAGCTGGGGAATTGTCCACGTGCCGGGGAAAGTCAGCGGCGGGAGCAGCAACGCGCCGACCACGCCCACCGCCAGGATGGCGGGCGAAATCCAGCGCTTGTCCGCCAGTCCCGCGACGCCGATGGCGGCGACGACCAAGTAGCACAGCAACTCCCAGATCAGCGACCACATCGAGCCGTTCCACGCGGGTCCGCCGGGGACGTGGCTCAGCGTTCCGCTGATACCGGGCTGCAGGTAGGCGACCGCGGCGTTCTTCAGGACGTAGGAGATCGGCCCGCCCGAGGCGAGCAGCTTGCTGACCGAGCCGCCTTCGATCGCCACGCTGAGCGGCGCGAAGACGAAGGCGGTGAGGACCAGGCAGATGTAGAAACCGGGCAGGATGCGCAGGGCCCGGGCGGTCAGGTAGTCGCGCACGCGCGGATCGCACAGCCAGCTGCGGGTGATGAGGAAGCCGGAGATGGCGAAGAATCCGTCGACGCCGACCGAGAAGAAGAGCTCCAAGATCGGTTTCGGCACCTGGTGGCCGGTGGCGGGCCACGAGTGGAACAGCATCACCTCGGCGGCGAGCGCCAACCGAAACGCGTTGAACGCGTTGTTCCGTGGATCGAAAACCTGCTCAAGCTTCATTCAGCCTCCGCCCCGTCCGGCACCCCCGTGCTCCCGCGTCATGCTATCGGGTACGGGCCGCTGCGCGGGGCGGCTTGATCAGGTGGCGTCCACCAATTCAGGTGGCGCCCGTAACTTCCGGCGGGCGCGCCACCGCAGGCGGGTCCTGGGTGCTCAGCGGGTGGCCCTTGAAACGCTTCTTCAACGACCTGGCGGGCTTCTCGACGAGGAACCAGCTCGCCGCGGCCAGCGGTGCCGTCACCGCCGCCACCACGCCGCTGAACAGCAACGGGCTCAGGGCGACCAACCCGCAGACGGCCAGGATTTGCTGGACCGGGTAGGCGTAGATGTACATGCCGTAGGACAAATCGGTGCGCAGCCACAGTCGCCGGTTGCGCACCAGCGATCCAGAGACCACGACGGCGTAGGCGAGGGGGAGGGCGCCGACCACGCGGTAGTCGGGCAGCTGGCCGGCGGCGACGACGATGACCACGCTCACCGCCACCAACCACCAGCGCGCGGGGATCACGTCGCGCCACTGATACAGCAGCGCCCCGGCCGCGAACATGACGGCCGAGCGGCACGCCAGGAAGAACAGCGCCGTCCGCACGTCCCCCTCCTGGTGGTGCAGCACGTCGGGGAATTTGATGCCCGGCAGCGTCGCCGCCCCGAGCGCCGCCGCGACCATGATCGCCGGGGACACCCAGCGGCGGTTGGCGAGCCCGGCCACCCCGATCAGCGCGACGACCAGATAGCACATGACTTCCCAGATCAGCGACCACAGCGACGCGTTCCAGATTCCCGCGTTGGGGATACCGTGCGGCGTGCCACCGACATCGGGCTTGAGCCAGGCGACCGCGGCGTTCTCCGCGACGTATTCGAGCGGCGCCCCGGACAGGACGAGCTTGAGAGCGGAGCCGCCCTGGATCGCGACGCTGAGCGGCGCGAAGACGAAGGCGGTGACGATCATGCAGACGTAGAAGCCCGGCAGGATGCGCAGGGCGCGGGCGGCCAGGTATTCCCGCAGGCGCGGGTTGCTCAGCCAGCTCGCGGTGATCAGGAAACCGGAGATCGCGAAGAAGCCGTCCACCCCGCCGCACAGCAGCAGTTGCAACACCGTCCGCACATTCGGGAGGTGGCCGTGAATGGGGTAGGTGTGCCAGAAGACAACCTCGCCGGCCAGGGCAAGCCGCCACGCGTTCAACGCATTGTTGCGCGGATCGAACACCTGCCCGAGCTTCATCGCCTCCCCCGTCAGTGCGCAGGGCTCGTTATCGGCGTCATCTTATAGTCACCGTGAGCCAAAGAGGGCGAGTTTACGGTAACCGAGCCATCGTCGGGGCGTAAATAGCCGGAGTGGACCCCTCGCCCGTCGTTTCGCGCCGCGCGTTCGCCGTCGCGCAGGCGGCACCGGCCCCAACCGTTGCGGGATCGCGTCTTTCAGGCGCGCAGGCCGTCGATGAAGGCCTGGGTGTCCTCCCAGCTGGGAAGCAGCCCCGAGGACCGCACGTCGTCGAAACTCGGTGCCGCCGCGTCGCGCTCCGACAACGTCGGCGGTGCGCCGTCGACCAGCGGCCACTCGATCGCCAGCGCCGGGTCGGTGGCGCGGATGGTGTGCTCGCGACCCGGGTTGTATTCCGCCGAGCACAAATAGACGACTGTTGAATTGTCTTGCAGGGCAAGGAAGCCGTGCGCCAGGCCCTCGGACAGGTAAATCGTCCTGCGGTCGGTGTCGTCGAGCAGCACCGAGTCCCAATGACCGAACGTCGGTGAGCCCTCGCGGATGTCGACCACCACGTCGAACACCGACCCCCGCACGCAGGTCACGTATTTGGCTTGGCTGGGTGGCAGCTGTGCGAAATGCAGGCCGCGCAGCACGCCCGCCGACGACACCGAGCAGTTGGCCTGCTTGACGTCCAGGCTGTGGCCGGCGAACGAGCTGAAACCCTTGTCGGTGAGCCACTCGAAGAACTGCCCGCGCGAATCGCCGTGGATGGTCGGGGTGATCTCCCAGGCGCCGGGGACCTTCAATTCGCGTGCTTTCACGTCACTGGCCCCGCTGCGCGTAACGGGCCTCGGCGGCGTCCTTCAACGGCCGCCACCACGATTCGTTGGCGCGGTACCAGTCGATGGTGGCATCCAGCCCCTCCTCAAAGTCGGTATGCTTTGGTGCCCAACATAATTCGTCGTAGAGCGTGGACGGGTCGATGGCGTAACGCAGATCGTGGCCGACGCGGTCCGTGACGTGGTCGAAATCGTCGGGCTCGCGGCCCATCTTCTTCAGCAGCGTGCGCAGCACGGTCAGGTTGTCGCGCTCGCCCTCGGAACTGATCAGGTAGGTCCGGCCGATCTCGCCCTTCTCCAGGATGCGGCGCACGGCGCTGTTGTGGTCGTCGACGTGAATCCAGTCGCGCACGTTGGCCCCGCTGCCGTACAGCTTGGGACGCCGGCCGGTGAGCACGTTGGTGATCTGGCGCGGGATGAACTTCTCGACGTGCTGGTAGGGCCCGTAATTGTTCGAGCAGTTCGACAGGGTGGCGCGCACGCCATAGGACCGCACCCAGGCCCGCACCAGCATGTCGGCGGCGGCCTTGGTCGCCGAATACGGGCTCGAGGGGTTGTAGGGCGTCGCCTCGGTGAACCGCTTGGTGTCGTCGAGTTCCAGGTCGCCGTAGACCTCGTCGGTCGAAATGTGGTGCAGCCGAACGCCGTGGCGCCGCACCGCCTCCAGGATGGTGAACGTGCCGACGACGTTGGTGTGCAGGAACGGCGCCGGATCGTCCAGGGCGTTGTCGACGTGGCTCTCCGCCGCGAAATGCACGACGGCGTCGGAGTCGGCGACCAGCTTGGACACCAGCTCGGCGTCGCTGATGTCGCCCACCACCAGCTCGATGGCGTCCTCGACGTCGGCCAGCGACTCGCGCCGGCCCGCGTAGGTCAGCGCGTCGAGCACCGTCACGGAATCCTCGGGGTGTTCGCGGACGGTGCTGTGCACGAAATTGGCGCCGATGAAGCCCGCGCCGCCGGTGACCAGAAGCCGCATGGGTGAAACCCTAACCGAGCGGGTCGGTCAGGCGTGGGGGGTTAACCCGAGCGGTCCCGCCAATTCACCCAGCCCCGCCAGCACGGCCTGCTCGTCGCCGGCGCCCAACACCTGGATCGCCACGTGATCGGCGCCCGCCTCCAGGTGTTCGTTCAGCCGCCGCGCGATCTCCTCCGGGGTGCCGTAGGCCACCACCGCGTCGATCAGCCGGTCGCTGCCGGGCTTGCGCACGTCGGCCTCGGTGAATCCCAGGCGCAGCCAGTTGTGCACGTAATTGCTCAGGGAAAGGTAGTAGTCCACGGTTTGCCGGCCGACGGCGCGCGCCTCATCGGCGTCGGTGGTTAGGACAACCTTGTGCTCCGGCGCCAAAAACACTGTCCCGCCCAGCAACTCCCGCGCCTTGGCGGTGTGTTCGGGCGTGGTCAGGTATGGGTGCGCGCCCGCGCTGCGCTCGGCCGCCAGGCGCAGCACCCGCGGCCCCAGCGCGGCGAGGACCCGGCGGCTCGTCGGCACCACCGCAGCGTCGAGCGCGTCGAGGTAGTTGACCAGCGCGTCGTAGGGCTTGACGTACTCCTGCGTGTGCTCGGGGTGGCCCACGCCGACGCCCAGCACGAACCTGCCCGGGTGCGCGGCCTCGATGCGCTGGAAGGACGCGGCGACGGTCGGCGCCGGCGCGTTCCAGACGTTGACGATCCCGGTGGCCAGCTGCAGCGACGTCGTCTGCGCCAGGGCGGGTTCCACCCACGCCAGCTCGGCGTCCGGCGAGGCGCCGGCCCAGGCGGCCCCGTAGCCCAGCGCCTCGATGCCCGCGGTCAGTTCCGGGGTCAGCGATCGGTTGGGCAGCCACACGCCATAACGACCCAGCTCCGGCTTCAGCCCCGCTACCTCGGTCATCGGCGTTCCTCCCCGTCCGTTCGGCTCAGCGCTGCGTCAGCCCGAGCGGCCCCGCCAGTTCGGTCAGAGCCGGCACCAGGTTGTCATCTTTCGTCAACACCTGCACGGGCACGTGGTCGGCGCCGGCCGTGAGGTGCTCGGTCAGCCGCGCCGCGATCGCGTCGGGCGTGCCGTAGGCGACCACCGCGTCGACCAGGCGATCGCTGCCCGGTCGGGTGACCTCATCCTCGGAGAAGCCGAGCCGCTTCCAGCTGTTGCGGTAATTGGCCAGGTTGAAATACACGTCGAGGGCTTTGCGGCCCACCGCGCGGGCCTTCTCCGCGTCCGTGGTGAGCACCACCTTGTGCTCCGGCGCCAGGAAGGCGTCCGCGCCGATCAACTCGCGGGCCCGCGCGGTGTGCTCCGGCGTGGTCAGGTATGGGTGCGCGCCGGCCGCGCGCTGCGCGGACAGCGTCAGCACCCGCGGCCCCAGCGCGGCCACCACCCGGCGGTGCGGGGGGACGCCGTGCGCGTCGAGCTGGTCCAGGTAGTCGGTCAGCGCGTCGTAGGGCTTCCGGTATTCGGTGTGGGCCTCGGGATGCCCCACCCCGATGCCGAGCAGGAAGCGGCCCGGATAGGCCCGGTCGATGCGGTGGAACGACTCGGCCACCGGCGCCGCGGGCGCGGTCCAGATGTTGACGATGCCGGTGGCCACCTGCAGGGTGCTCGTCGCCGCCAGCAGCGGCTCCACCCAGGCCAGCTCGGCGGGCGGCGACCCGCCCACCCAGACGGCCCCGTACCCCAGGGACTCGATCGCCTGCGCCTGTTCGGGCGAGACGCCGCGCCCGAACACGCCGAATCGGCCGAGATCTGGCTTGCTGGTCTGAGCATCGGTCATGGTCGTTCCCAACCGCGGCCCCACGACTGCTATTCCGGCTGCTCGACGTCCACCGCGGGAGGCAGCTCCAGGGGGAGCAAGACGATGAACCGAGTGTCGCCCGGCTCGGATTCCACCCGCAGGTCCCCGCGGTGTTTCTTCACGACGATGTTCCAGGCCAGATCGAGGCCCAGCCCGGTGCCCTCGCCGAACGGTTTGGTGGTGAAAAACGGCTCGAAGATGTGTTCGCGCACGCCGTCCGGGATGCCGGGGCCGGTGTCGCAGATCTCGACGCGGGCCATGTTTTCGCCCTCCCGGCAGGTGCGGATGGTCAGCGTGCCGCCGGTGTCGCGCATCGCGGCGACGGCGTTGTCGATGATGTTGGTCCACACCTGGTTGAGGTCACCCGGGTAGCAGGGGATCTCGGGAAGCGACTTGTCCAGTTCCTTCACCACGGTGATGTTGGCGCCCGGTCCGAGCCGGTCGGCGAACATCGACAGCGTGCTGCGCAGCAACTCGTGCACGTTGGCCACCTGGAACGGCGCCCGGTCCATCTGCGAATACTGCTTGGCGTCGGCGACCAGCGCCGAAATGCGTTTGCTCGCCTCGAGAACCTGATTCATCAGCAGCTCGCTCTCGATGGTGTAGTTGATCCATCGGATCGCCTCCTCCAACGAGGTGGACGCGAGTTCCTCGCTGACCGTGGAAATCCGCTCCAACCACGCGGTGTCGATGCCGCCTTCGACGAAGGTCGGCGCGATGTCCCAGCCGCCCTCGATGCCGTGGTCTTCCAGCCACTCGCCGACGGCATCCTCGCGGTCGGCGGTCTCCAGGGCGCTCAGGTGCTCCGAGGCCGACTTCGCAACCTGCTCGGCGACCCCCTGCTGCAGGCGGACCAGCGCGCTGAGCGCTTCGGGGCTGACGGTGCCGTCGGCGAGCTTCGCCAGCTTGCCCCGCATCCCCGCGACCCGGCCGCGCAGATCGGCCGCCGCCCGGGCGATGGCCGCCGCGGGGTTGTTCAGCTGATGAGTCAGGCCGGCCGACAATCGTCCCAGCGCCAGCAGCTTCTCCCGGTTGTCGATGATGCGCCGGGTCCGGTCCGTGCCCACCGCGATGCCGTCGAGCAGGTGCACGGCCATCGGGAACTGGTCGCGCATGAACTGGGCGAACACCGGCGCGTCCATGACGAAGAACCGCGACGGCTTCGTCACGTGCACCGAGGCGTCGTAGCTCTTCTGGTTGCCACCGGTGAACGCCCGCCAGGCGCCGGCGTACACGCCGCGCTGCGAGGTGCGGTTGGTCTCGATGTCCTGGCCGCCGGAGAGCTTGGACATCGTCAGCTCGCCCTCGATCAGGACGTAGAAGCAGGTCGCGGGTTCACCCTCGACGCAGATCGGCCCTGGTTCGTAGTTCGCGATGTGCCCGCTGCTGCACAGCGTCGCCAGCTGCTCGTCGTTGAGCGCCTCGAACAGGAACAGGGTGCGCAGCTCGTCGGGCTGGCAGGGCGTCTTCGTGGTCACGATTCCGCCAGGTAGCGGTGCACCAGCATCACGGCCATCGATCCCTCGCCGACCGCCGCCGCCACCCGCTTGGCGGATTCGGCGCGCACGTCGCCGGTGGCGAACACCCCCGGCACGCTGGTCTCCAGGTGGTGCGGCGGGCGGTCCAGCGTCCAGCCGCACACGTTGCGCAGGTCCGGGCCGGTGAGGATGAAGCCGTGGTCGTCGCGGGCCAGCACGCCGTCGAGCCAGTCGGTGCGGGGCGCGGCGCCGATGAAGATGAACATGCGGGCGCAGGCGACCTCCTCCCGCTCACCGGTGCGGTTGTTGACCAGGGTCAGCTTCTCCAGGTGGTCGTCGCCGCTGGCCCGCTGCACCTCGGTGCAGGTGCGCACGGTGATCTTCGGGTTCTGCTCGATCTGCTGGATCAGGTAGTAAGACATCGACGCTTCCAACGACGGGGCCCGGACCACGATGGTCACCGACTTGGCGTGCCGCGACAGGTACATGGCGGCCTGGCCGGCCGAGTTGGCCCCGCCGACCACGTACACCTCCTCGTCCTGGCATTCCGCCGCCACCGAGACGGCCGCGCCGTAGTAGACGCCGCAACCGGTCAGCTCGGTGCAGCCCTCGGCGTCGAGGTTCCGGTAGGCGACGCCGGTGGCCAGGATGACCGCGTGCGCGTCGATGGAGCCGCCGTCGGCGAACCGCACGGTGCGTTTGGGGCCGTTCACCTCGAGCGCGACGGCCTTGCGGGCGGTGATCAGTTCGGCGCCGAACTTCTCGGCCTGCCGGCGCGCGCGGTCGGCCAGCTGCCCGCCCGACACCCCGTCGGGGAACCCGAGATAGTTCTCGATGCGTGAGCTCTGGCCGGCCTGGCCGCC
>NZ_LZKC01000215.1:0-9828 GCF_001672685.1 Mycobacterium sp. E2462 | reverse complement strand
GACCTCATCTCGTTGTCGTCCGATCTTCGGCGTCCCTCATTGTGCCCGGGTCGGCGATGAGACAGGTGTTGCGGCGCTCGGCGGTCGGCGCACTGGCTCTCGGGCTCGTGGGGGTGCCGGGGGTCCTCACGCCGGTGACCGGTCGCGCCGACGGCGACTGCGCCCCTGGGTGGGCCTGGAGCGTCGAGATGAACCAGTGCGTGTTCGTGCTCCCCGCCGCCAACGGACCCGGGGGACCGGGCGGGCCCGGCGGACCGGGCGGCCCCGGGTTGCCGGGTCGGCGTTAACCGGCGCCGGCCTTGCCCCGCGAAACGCGGCGCGGGAACTCCCGCGCGCTGCGTTTCGTTATACTGGCTAAGTAACATGTGATTCCGAGGGGGAAGGCACCCACATGGCACGTACGGACAACGACACCTGGGACCTGGCCACCAGCGTCGGCGCCACCGCGACGATGGTGGCGGCCGCCCGCGCGATCGCGAGTAAGGCCGACGACCCGTTGATCAACGACCCGTTCGCCGAGCCGCTGGTCCGCGCGGTCGGCGTGGACTTCTTCACGCGGTGGGCCGACGGCGAACTCGCCGCCGCGGACGTCGACGACGACGAGTCCACGTGGAAGCTCGAACACATGCCCGCGGCGATGGCCGCCCGCACCCGATTTTTCGACTCCTTCTTCCAGGCCGCCACGGAGGCGGGCATTCGCCAGGCGGTGATCCTCGCGTCCGGACTGGACGCGCGCGCCTACCGGCTGGATTGGCCGGCCGGCATGACGGTCTTCGAGATCGACCAACCGCAGGTCATCGAATTCAAGTCGACCACCCTGGCCCAGTTGGGCGCCGCGCCGCGGGCCGACCTGCGGACCGTGGCCATCGACCTGCGGCAGGACTGGCCGAAAGCGTTGACCGAAGCCGGCTTCGACACCAACCAGCCCGCCGCGTGGATCGCCGAGGGTCTCTTCGGTTACCTGCCGCCCGAGGCGCAGGACCGGCTGCTGGACAACATCACAGGTCTCAGCGCTCGCGGCAGCCGGTTGGCCGTCGAGGCCATCCCGGACCGGCCGGACCTCGATACGGAGAAGGCGCGGGAGATGATGCGCCGCGCCACCGCCAGGTGGCGGGAGCAGGGCTTCGAATTGGATTGGGAAGAACTGGGTTTCGAGGGGGACCGCAACGACGTGGCCGACTACCTGGGCAATCTGGGGTGGACTTCGCACGGGAAGAAGATGAGCGACCTGTTCGCCGAGAACGGTTTGGCCGCGATACCGCAGACCAATGATTCCGTGTCGATGGCCGACACCATCTACTACAGCTCGGTGCTGGACAAATGACGTCGGCGCAGCGACGCGGCCTGAACGACGCGGTCACCGGCCTGTGGAGTTTTCTCGCACCGGTCTACGACCTGCCGTTCTTGCAGCAGTGGGTCTACCGCCCCCCGCACGACGAGGTGATCGCGCAGTTGCGGGCCCACGGCGCGCGCAAGATCGCCGATGTTGCCTGCGGCACAGGGATTTTGAGTGACCGCATCCAGCGTGAACTGCAGCCCGAGAAGATTTGCGGCGTCGACATGTCCGACGGCATGCTCGGCCAGGCTCGGGCCAGGACCGACCAGGTGGAGTTCTTGCGCGGCCCCGCCGAGCAGCTTCCGTTCGACGACGGTCAGCTCGATGCCGTCGTGACGACCTCGGCGTTCCACTTCTTCGACCAGCCGGCGGCCCTGCGCGAGTTTCACCGCGTCCTGGCTCCCGGGGGGCTCGTCGCCGTCTCGGCGCTGAGCACGCGCCGGCCCCTGTTGCAGACGCCCGGCTCCAGCAAGTGGAAGCCGCAACACAACGCCTCCCCGGCGGAATTCCGATCCCTGTTCGAATCGGCCGGATTCACCATCACCGACCAGCACCGGATCCCGCGTCCCGCGTGGACGCGTTTCGTCTCCGACCTCATCACCGTCGGCACCAAGGGGTGACGACCGACGCGACGAACGACCATCGCGCGTCGGACAATTAACAACCCAACGACATAACTCCCCAACGACAACGCCCGCTCCGCCATTCGGCGAAGCGGGCGTTGTGTCAGCTAACCGTCACAGCGGGATCCACACTCCGAAGAGCCAGAAACCCCACTGGTTGAAGCCGGGGTCCCAAATGGGAGTCTCCTGGTAGCCGTAGTAGTTGATCGGGCCGTAACCCCACGGCGCACCGGGCGGCGGTAGCGGCCGATCCCACGCCGGCCGCGGGGGAGCCCCCGGGCCCCAGGGGCCAGGCCCATCGCCCCACGGAGCTCCGTGGAAGTAGCCCCGCTGAGCATCCCCGTGCCACGGCCCGCCCGGGCCGCCGGGTCCGCCCGGTCCACCGGGACCGCCCGGTCCACCGGGTCCACCGGGGTGGCCGGGTCCGCCGGGTCCGCCCGGTCCAGGTCCACCGGGGCCGTCGGGGTGGCCGGGTCCGCCGGGCCCGCCGGGTCCGGGGCCGCCGGGATGGCCACCGCCACCGGGACCACCGGGCCCACCCGGTCCGGGACCGCCGGGCCCACCGGGGCCGCCCGGTCCGCCGGGAGCGGTTGGCGCGTGGAAATCACTGGGCACGGGGCCCCCGGGAGCGCCGTGGCCGCCCGCCCCGGGGCCTCCGGGGCCGGGGGCGGCACTGGCCAGCCCGGTGCCCATGCCCAGCGCCGCGGCGCCGAGAGCACCGGCGACCGCGATCCCCCCTACGAATTGTTTGAGCTGCATAGTCCTTCACCTATCTACTAGTGAATTCCTGAGAATTCCCCCCTTACACATTGAGACCCTAAGTAACCACCTTATGTCGCGGCTGTGAAAGCCCCATGCGCAGCGTTTGCCCTTACGGCGAACCGCGCGGCGCGAGGCCCCGCCTGGCGCCGTCGTGCCCCTCATCCGCCCCCGACGCCGTCGGAGCGCGGGTCAAAAAAGCGGCTCTACCGGCTGATTTGGCAAGCCTACGTTGGCTGGTGGGACCGAGCTCAGGCCGTTAGTGTTGCCGCCGTGTCCAATACCGTTCACCCCGACGAACCCCACGCGGGATCGGTGTCGGCCAAGTTGAATTGGCTGCGCGCCGGCGTGCTGGGAGCTAACGACGGCATCGTGTCCACCGCCGGCATCGTCGTCGGAGTCGCCGCGGCCACGGTGCAGCGCGCCCCGATCCTGACGGCCGGAAGCGCCGGACTGGTCGCCGGGGCCGTGTCGATGGCGCTCGGCGAATACGTCTCCGTCAGCGCCCAGCGCGACACGGAGAAGGCGCTGCTGAGCAAGGAGCGTCGGGAGCTCCACGCGGATCCCGCGGCGGAGCTGGACGAACTCGCGACGCTCTACGAAGCGAAGGGCCTGACGGCGGGAACCGCGCGCAGGGTGGCCGAGGAGCTCACCGACGTCAACCCCCTGCTCGCGCACGCCGAGATCGAACTCGGCATCAACCCCGACGAGCTGACCAACCCCTGGCAGGCGGCGTTTTCGTCCGCGTTGTCCTTCGCGATCGGCGCCTTGCTGCCGCTGGTCGCCATCCTGGCCCCGCCCGCGACGTGGCGAGTTCCCGTCACCGCCGTCGCGGTGCTGCTGGCCCTCGTCGCCACCGGCGCGGTGTCGGCATCGTTGGGAGGCGCCGCGAGGCGACCCGCCGTGGTGCGCAACGCCGTCGGCGGGGGTCTCGCGCTCACGATCACCTACGCGATCGGCCACCTGGTCGGCGCCGCGATCGGTTGACCGAGTCCGTCGGCACCAGCTTTCGGCTACAACCCTTTCGGGGCGTCCCGCACGGCCTGTACCGCCGCCGGGTCACCGGCGAGGTCGACGTTGGCGTGCCGCCCCACGGCGAACAACAGCAACTCCTCGGGCGCGCCCGTGACCGTGACGGCGGGCCCCTGCCCGGCCGTCAGCACCGTCTTGCCCTCCGTGGTGCGCAACGCCACCCGTCCCGGGGCCTTGGCCAGGGTTAACCGGGCCATCAGCGACAGGGTGCGGCGCAGCGCCGCACTGAGGTCCGGCGCCAGTTCCCGCGGCGTCCAATTCGGCTGCGCGCGCCGCACGTCCTCGTGATGGATGAACATCTCGGCCACGTTGGCCACCGGGTCGAGCGCTTTGAGTGGCGAGTAGAGCGGGGGACCGGCGGCGATCTTGTCGACAAGCTCGTCCCATTCGGTCCGGTCGGCCACCTTGTTTTGCACCTTCTCGGTGTGAGACGCGAACAAGGGGATGAGGATGCCGGGCGCCGCGTCCGGGCGGTACTCGCGGATCACCAGGTGCGCGGCCAGGTCGCGGGTCTTCCACCCCTCGCACAGCGTGGGCGCCTCCGGCCCGACGCTGCGCATGGTCTCCACAAGGGCGGCGCGTTCGCGCTGAGCTACAGACATCTGTTCAGACTAGAGCCGGCGGCCGCGGGGCAGGGCGGGTCCACCGAACACCGCGAGCCGGCGGCTCGGTAAATTTGAGTGGTCATGTCCACGAAGGGAGACCCGGGAAACGTCATGAACGCGCACGTCGAGCAGTTGGAGTTTCAGGCAGAGGCACGGCAGCTGCTGGATTTGATGATTCACTCCGTCTACTCCAATAAGGATTCCTTCCTGCGGGAGCTGGTCTCCAACGCCTCGGACGCCCTGGACAAGCTGCGCCTGGAGGCTTACCGGAACAAGGACCTCGACGTCGACACCTCGGATCTGCACATCGACATCGAGGCGGACAAAGACGCGCGCACCCTGACCATTCGCGACAACGGCATCGGCATGACGCGCGACGAGGTCGTCGACCTGATCGGCACGCTGGCCAAGTCGGGCACCGCCGAGCTGCGCCAGCAACTGCGCGAGGCCAAGAGCCAGGGCAACGAGGCCGCCTCGGAGGAGCTGATCGGCCAGTTCGGCATCGGCTTCTACTCCAGCTTCATGGTCGCCGACAAGGTTGAGCTGCTCACCCGCAAGGCCGGCGAAAGCGCCGCCACCCGTTGGGAATCGGCCGGTGAGGGCACCTACACCATCGAATCGGTCGACGACGCGCCGCAGGGAACGTCGGTGACGCTGCACCTTAAGCCCGAGGACGCCGAGGACGAGCTGCACGACTACACCTCGCCGTGGAAAATCCGCAACCTGATCAAGAAGTACTCCGACTTCATCGCCTGGCCCATCCGGATGGAGGTCGAGACCCGCACACCCGCCGCCCTGGACGAGGAGGGGGAGGCCGGCGAGGAGACGGTGACCATCGAGACCGAGACCCTCAACTCGATGAAGGCGTTGTGGGCCCGCCCCAAGGACGAGGTCGCCGAAGAGGAGTACCGGGAGTTCTACAAGCACATCGCCCGCGCCTGGGACGATCCGCTCGAGGTCATCGTCATGCGGGCCGAGGGCACGTTCGAATACCAAGCACTGCTGTTCATCCCGTCGCACGCGCCGTTCGACCTGTTCAACCGCGACGCGCAGACCGGCATCCAGCTCTACGTCAAGCGCGTCTTCATCATGGGCGACTGCGACGAGCTGATGCCCGAATACCTGCGCTTCGTCAAGGGCGTGGTCGACGCACAAGACATGTCGCTCAACGTGTCCCGTGAGATCTTGCAGCAGGACCGGCAGATCAAAGCCATCCGCCGCCGCCTGACCAAGAAGGTGTTGTCCACCATCAAGGATCTGCAGTCCGAGCGGCCCGACGACTACCGCACGTTCTGGACACAGTTCGGCAGGGTCCTCAAGGAGGGCCTGCTCAACGACTTCGACAATCGCGAAACCCTGCTGCAGATCTCGTCTTTCGCCTCGACGCACAGCGAGGAGGAGGCCACCACGCTCGCCGAGTACGTGCAGCGGATGAAGGAAGGTCAGGAGCAGATCTTCTTCGCCACCGGGGAGACGCGCCAGCAGATCCTCAAAAGCCCGCACCTCGAGGCGTTCAAGGCCAAGGGCTACGAGGTGCTGCTGCTCACCGATCCGGTCGACGAGGTGTGGGTGGGCACCGTCACCGAGTTCGACGGCAAGCCGCTGCAGTCCGTCGCCAAGGGCGAGGTGGACCTCAACGCCGACGGGGACGAGAGCGAGGCCGAGCGCGAGGAACAGCAAAAGGACTTCGCCGACCTGCTGACGTGGATGAAGGACATTCTCGCCGACCATGTCAAGGAGGTTCGTCTCTCCAACCGGTTGACGGACTCGCCCGCCTGCCTGATCACCGACGCGTTCGGTATCACGCCCGCTCTGGCGCGGCTGTACCGCGCGTCCGGGCAGGACATCCCCGCCGGCAAGCGCATCCTCGAGCTCAATCCCCACCACCCGCTGGTCACCGGCCTCCGCGAAGCACAGCACGACCGCGCCGACGACCCGGCCGTCGCCGAGACCGCCGAGCTCCTCTACGGCACAGCGCTTCTCGCCGAAGGCGGGGCCCTCGACGACCCGGCCAGGTTTGCCGAACTGCTCGCCGACCGGCTGACGCGCACGGTGTGACACCTCACTGCTGATCGGGGATCGGCCGGCGGCGCGCGACCGTTGAACTGGGTGATGACGTCCACGCACGAATTCGCCACGTCCGCACCCACCCTGTGGGTGCCGTCGCGAGTCTTAGTGACCAAGTCGGCGTCCGACCTGCCGCACGGTGCCGCCATCGTCGCGCGATGCGAGGCCGCCGGCGTTGCCGACATCGTCGTGCTGGCCGGCGACCGCTTACCGCCGACGCGCGCCGAGAGCGACCGCGCCGCGTACGCGCTCGCCAAGCGCACCCTCGCCGTCGTCGTCGCGCCGCCCAGCAAGCGGCGCCTGCAACCGATCCCGCCTAGTGCCGACTGGCGCATCGACCTCGCCGAGGGCTGCCCGGCGCACTGCCAGTACTGCTATCTGGCCGGATCGTTGTCCGGGCCGCCGATCACCCGCGTGTACGCGAACCTGCCCGAGATCTTGGGCGAGATGGACGGATACGTCGGTCGCGGCACCATCACCTCCGCCTCGGCCGATCGGGCCGAGGAGGGCACCACCTTCGAGGCGTCGTGCTACACCGACCCACTGGCCCTGGAGCACCTGACCGGGTCGTTGTCGGCCACCATCGCCCACGTCGGAACGCGCGAGTGGGCGGCGCCGGTCGGACTGCGGTTCACCACCAAGTTCGACGACGTCGCGCCGCTGCTGGCGTTGCCGCACGCCGGCCGTACCCGGGTGCGAATGTCGGTCAACGCCCCCGAGGTCTCGGCGCGATTCGAGGGCGGCACCGCACGGCTGCCCCGGCGCATCGCCGCGCTACGGGCCCTCGCCCAGGCGGGGTATCGCGTCGGGCTGACCATCGCCCCGATCATGCCGATCCCGGGCTGGCGGGAGGGTTACGGGACGTTGTTGCGGGACGTCGCCGCGGCCCTCGACGACGTCCCGGGCGTGGATCTCACGGTGGAGTGCATCACCCACCGATTCAGCGCGGCCAGCAAGAAGGTGCTGCTCGATTGGTATCCGCGCACCAAGCTCGAGATGGACGAGGCGGAACGGACGCGCAAGATCGGCAAGTTCGGCGCAGCCAAGTTCGTGTATCCCAAGGACACGATGACCGAGATGCGGTCCTGGTTCGACGCCGAGCTGGCGGGGGTGCTGCCCGCGGCTCGGGCGCTGTACTGGACCTGACGGCGCCGCCCGCTCGGCAACGAGCCGCCCCGCGCGCCCCCAATCTGCGGCCGAGCCTCGACCGCAAACCGGATTCAAACGCGTGCGGCGGGGATAATCTCACACCATGGCCGAGTTTCGCGTGATCGATCCGCACGGCGCGATCGTCGCGGCAAAGAACTTCAGCAGCGCCGAGGCCGCCTACGCCTGGTTCACGGCGTACATCGCAGACAACTCGGAACTCGGCTGGCGCATGGAGGTCAACGACGAAGGCAGCTGGGCGTTCTTCGACGACACTCAGGGATTCACCGCGCCGGTGAGCCGCCGCCACGAGTCGCGCTGAGCCGAGCGGCTCGCCGCATCAGTTCTGCTCGCCCTGGCGCAGCACGCGGTGTAGCAGTTCACCGGTGTCGAGCAGGTGCCGGCTGACCAGCGCCTGCGCCTTCGCGACATCGCGCTGACGCACCGCTCTCATCAAGGCCGCGTGGTCGCGGTCGGACTCGCTCTTGAAGGAAGGCAGCGAGAACTTGAGCCTAAGGTAGCGTTCGCCACGCTGATGCAGCGTGCGGATCAGGTCGAACAGCCGGGGCCGCGCGGCCGGTTCGTAGAGGCTCAGGTGGAACGCCTCGTTGCGCGAAACATACAGCGAGGGATCGGTTTCGGCCTTGGCCGCCTTGCAGAGCGCCTCGGCGTGCCGCAGTGACGCCGGTGTGTGCAGGGGAATGGCAATGCCGATCGCCAGGCTTTCCAATGCCGCGCGGATCTCATAGATCTCGCGGGCGTCGTCGGCCGACAACGGCGCCACCGCAGCGCCCTTGTTCGTCTCGACCTTCGCCCAGCCCTCGCTCTCGAGTTGGCGCAGTGCCTCGCGAACCGGGATAGCGCTGACGGAGAACTGACGTGCTATCGCGTCCTGGCGCAAGGGTGTCCCCGGCGCCAGGTCGCCGTCAACGACCGCTTTGCGTAGCGCATCGGCGATTGCCCGCGCCGTTCCGCCATGCCCGGCCCGTCCCGATCTGGCCGGCAACGAGCCGACGGGCGACGCCGGTGTGGTGTTTTGCACCACAAAATTATATACAATATGGCGGGGGTCACCAGAACAACACGGAGGCCGGCTTGAGCTCAACGACAGAGCGGGTGCAGCGGACGCCCGGTAAGACACCGCTGAATCGTTCCCAGATCGCCGGCTTTTGGGGCGCCTGGACGGGCTGGACGCTCGACGGGATGGACTCGTTCATCTACGCGCTCGTCCTCACGCCCGCACTGACCGAGCTGTTGCCGCGATCGGGATACACCGCGACACCGGCGAACGTGGGTCTCGCCGGATCCATCCTGTTCGCCCTGTTCCTGGTGGGCTGGGGTCTGTCGTTCATCTGGGGGCCGATCGCCGACCGGTTCGGGCGCACCAAAGTGCTGGCCGCGACCATTTTCACCTTCGCGATTTTCACCGGGCTCTCGGCGGCGGCGCAGAACGTCTGGGAGCTGGCCGCATTCCGATTCATCGCCGGCGTCGGGATCGGCGGGGAGTGGGCGCTCGCGGGAACCTACGTGGCCGAGGCGTGGCCGGAGGACCGACGCAAGATGGGCGCGGGATACCTGCAGACGGGTTACTACGCGGGCTTCTTCCTGGCCGCCGCGCTGAACTACACGGTAGGCGTGCACTTCGGTTGGCGGGCAATGTTTCTGACCGGTGCGGTGCCGGTCGTGGTCGCCATCGTGATCCTGACGCGGGTCCAGGAGACCGAGAAGTGGCAGCAGGCGGAGGCCAGCGCCGCGGCACCGGTGCGGCCGTTGCGGGAAATCCTGGGGCCGCGCTACCGCCGCCGCACCTGGGTGGCGTGCGCGTTGGTGACGATCGCGATCGTCGGGCTTTGGGCCGGCACCGTCTACGAACCTACCGCCGTCATCCAGCTGGCGCAGAGGGCGGGTTTCGACAAGGGCGGCGCCACCAAGACCGCGTCGCTGGCCACGGGGCTGCTGTCGATCGGCACCATCCTGGGCTGTCTGGTGTTGCCGATCCTGGCCGAGCGGGTGGGGCGGCGTAAGACCGCCGCCATTTACTTTGCCGGCATGGTGATTTCGATTGTCGGCAGCTTCGGCTGGGCCTTCTCTGTGCACGACGGCCTGGTGCTGTTCATCGCGTGGTTGTTCTTGCTCGGCTTCTTCGGCGGCAACTTCGCGCTGTTCAGCCTGTGGCTGCCCGAGCAGTTCGAGACGCGGGTGCGGGCGACGGCGTTCGCGTTTTGCACATCGTTCGGGCGTTTCGTCGGCGCGGGCGTCA
>NZ_LZKC01000214.1:0-13038 GCF_001672685.1 Mycobacterium sp. E2462 | reverse complement strand
CTGCGCACGCTGGAGGTCGCGTCCGCGATCGATAAGGCCAGCGCCGAGTTGGCCGCCGCCCGCAGCCGCGCCTCGCGCGCCTGCTGGGCGCGCCGCCGGGCCTCGCGCTCCGCGACGGCCGCGCGGCGCAGCGAATCCGCCCGGCCGCGCACCGCGTTGGCGCGTTCCTCCGCGGTGCGCACCGCCAGCCGCGCCTCCACCTCCACGCCGCGGGCGGCATCGGCGGCCGCGGCGATCCGCTGGCGCACCTCGGCGTGGGTCGGCTCCTCGGCCTGGACGTGCTCGGTGTCCTGCGCGTTGCGCAGCCGGGTCTCCAGCGCGGTGACCTCGTCGACGGTCTGGGCGCGGCTGGCCTCCAGCTCCTCGCGCTGCCGCAGCAGCGCGTTCCACTCGTCGTGCGACGTGCGGGCCTCCTGCCCGAGCCGGCCGAGCTGCTCGTACATCGCCGAGATCTCGGTGTCGGACTCGTTGAGGGCGGCCAGCGCCTGCTCCGCCGAGTCCTGGCGGGCGGCCTGCTCGGTCAGCGCGCCGGAGAGCGCCGCGCTGAGCTGGGCGACCTGCGCCTCGGCGGCGGCCAACTCGGCGCTGGCCTTATCGATCGCGGACGCGACCTCCAGCGTGGACAGCTTGCGGTCGGAGCCGCCGCTCACCCAGCCCGCGCCCACCAGGTCGCCGTCGAGGGTGACCGCGCGCAGGCGGGGCTGCGCATCGAGCAGCTCGAGCAGATGGCGCTGGAGCAGTTCGGCATGGCGCCGGCAGACCTGGTCGCCGAATACGGCCCGCACGTGCCGCTGCCGCCCTCCGAGCTGGAGCTGGCCGAGTTCGAGCAGGCCCGCGAGCGCGGCGAGCAGGTGGTCGCCCCCGCGCCGATGCCGTACGACCGCGCCACCCAGGAACGCCGCGCCAAACGGGCCGAGCGTGAGCTGGGCGAGCTGGGTCGGGTCAACCCGCTGGCGCTCGAGGAGTTCGCGGCGCTCGAGGAGCGCTACAACTTTCTGTCCACCCAGCTCGAGGACGTCAAGGCCGCCCGCAAGGACCTGCTCGACGTCGTCGCCGACGTCGACGCCCGCATCCTGCAGGTGTTCAGCGACGCCTTCGTCGACGTCGAGCGGGAATTCCGGGAAGTCTTTACGGTGCTGTTCCCCGGCGGCGAGGGCCGGCTGCGGCTGACCAACCCCGACGACATGCTCACCACCGGCATCGAGGTGGAGGCGCGGCCCCCGGGCAAGAAGGTCACCCGGCTCTCGCTGCTGTCCGGCGGGGAGAAGGCCCTGACCGCGGTGGCCATGCTGGTGGCGATCTTCCGCGCCCGGCCGTCGCCGTTCTACATCATGGACGAGGTGGAGGCCGCGCTCGACGACACCAACCTGCGGCGGCTGATCAGCCTGTTCGAGCTGCTGCGGGCGCGCTCTCAGCTGCTCATTATCACCCACCAGAAGCCGACGATGGAGGTCGCCGACGCGCTGTACGGGGTGACCATGCAGGGCGACGGCATCACCGCGGTGATCTCCCAGCGCATGCGCGGCCAGCAGGTGGAGCAGCTGGTCGCCCCCTGATCAGTCGGCACCGGGCCGCTTGAAACAATGTGAGCGTGTCCCAAGGTCTTTGGATCGCCGTCGCGGTCGTCGTCGCCCTGGTCGTCATCATCGCGCTGGTCCTGGGCCTGCTGCGGTATCGCCGGCGGCGCATCAGCTTCTCCGAGCGGCCGCAGCCGGGCGCCCTCGACCGCTCCGGCGGCTACACCGCGTCGTCGGGGATCACGTTCACCCAGACCCCGACGGACCGGCTCGACACCAGTGGCCTGCCCGCGGTAGGCGACGACGCCACCGTTCCGCGGGACGCGCCACGGCGCACCATCTCCGAAGTCGAACTGCCCGAGCCGCCCGCCGTACCGGCACCCGAGGCCCCGGAGGCCCCGCCGGTCCCGGAAGCCCCGCCCGTCGCGGAGGCCCCGCCCGTCGCGGCCCCGCCGGCGCCCGAGATCGAGGAGATCGCGCCGGCCGAGGGCCGGTTGGAGCGGTTGCGCGGCCGGCTGGCCCGCTCGCAGAACGCGCTCGGGCGCAGCATGCTGGGGCTGATCGGCGGCGGTGACCTCGACGAAGACGCCTGGCAGGACGTCGAGGACACGCTGCTGGTCGCCGACCTCGGGCCAGTGGTCACCGCCTCGATCATCGGCGCGCTGCGGGAGCGACTGGCCAGCAGCGACGTGCGCACCGAGGCCGACGCCAAGGCCGTGCTGCGCGACGTGCTGATCAAGGAGCTGCAGCCGGGCATGGACAGGTCCATTCGCGCGCTGCCGCACGCCGATCACCCGTCGGTGCTGCTGATCGTCGGCGTGAACGGCACCGGCAAGACCACCACCGTCGGCAAGCTGGCCCGCGTGCTGGTCGCCGACGGTCGGCGCGTGGTGCTCGGCGCCGCCGACACCTTCCGCGCCGCGGCCGCCGACCAGCTGCAGACGTGGGCGTCCCGGGTGGGCGCCGAGGTGGTGCGCGGCGCCGAGGGCGCCGATCCGGCGGCCGTCGCGTTCGACGCCGTCGACAAGGGCATCGACGCCGGCGCCGACGTCGTGCTCATCGTCACCGCCGGGCGGCTGCACACCAAGGTCGGGCTGATGGACGAGCTCGACAAAGTTAAGCGCGTGGTAACACGTCGCGCCGCCGTCGACGAGGTCCTGCTGGTGCTCGACGCCACCATTGGGCAGAACGGGCTGGCCCAGGCAAGGGTTTTCGCCGACGTCGTCGAGATCACCGGTGTCGTGCTCACCAAGTTGGACGGAACGGCCAAGGGGGGCATCGTCTTTCGCGTCCAACAGGAACTCGGGGTGCCGGTGAAACTCGTCGGGCTCGGCGAAGGGCCCGACGATTTGGCGCCGTTCGAGCCGGCCGCCTTCGTCGACGCCCTCCTGGGATGAAAGCCCTTACACGGCACACGCGACGTTAATCCTCACGAAACATGGTTGCTTCATTGCAGAAACAACCATTGCGCAAGGTTCTGGATCAGGCCATCAGGCATGTGTCTGACGGCCATTTCAGGGCCGACCGGAGGTGAAAGCGAGTGAGTTTCCCGCAATTGGGCCAACCCGATACAGGCGATACCGCCTGGATGTTGGCTAGTTCCGCCTTGGTGCTGTTGATGACGCCGGGGCTGGCGTTCTTCTACGGCGGCATGGTGCGCACCCGCAGCGTGCTCAACATGATCATGATGAGCATCAGCGCCATGGGTGTGGTGACCGTGCTGTGGGTGCTCTACGGCTACTCGATGTCGTTCGGCGACAGCAAAGGTGGCGTCGTAGGCAACCCGACCGACTACTGGGGCCTCGCGAAGCTCATCGGCGGCAACGCCGTCAAGGCCGACGCGAGCAAGGGCGTCGCGCAGGTCGACATCCCGTTGGCCGGCACCATGCCCGCCACCGTGTTCGTGGCCTTCCAGCTGATGTTCGCGATCATCACCGTCGCCCTGATCTCCGGCGCCGTGGCCGACCGGCTGAAGTTCACCGCCTGGCTGGTGTTCGCCGGGCTGTGGGCGACGCTGGTCTACTTCCCGGTGGCCCACTGGGTGTTCGCGGCCGACGGCTTCGCCTCCGAGCACGGCGGCTGGATCAACAACAAGCTGCACGCCATCGACTTCGCCGGCGGGACCGCGGTCCATATCAACTCCGGTGTCGCGGGCCTGATGCTCGCGATCGTCCTGGGGAAGCGCAAAGGCTGGCCCACGACGCTGTTCCGGCCGCACAATCTGCCGTTCGTGATGCTCGGCGCCGGTCTGCTGTGGTTCGGCTGGTTCGGGTTCAACGCCGGGTCGGCGACCAGCTCGAACGGCTCCGCCGGCACCACCTTCATGACCACCACCATCGCGACGGCCACGGCCATGCTGGCCTGGCTGCTCACCGAGCGGATCCGCGACGGCAAGCCCACCACCCTGGGCGCCGCGTCGGGCATCGTCGCGGGGCTGGTCGCCATCACCCCGTCCTGCTCGTCGGTCAACGTGCTGGGCGCGCTGGTGGTCGGTCTGGTGGCCGGCGTGGTCTGCGCGCTGGCGGTGGGGCTGAAGTTCAAGCTCGGCTTCGACGACTCCCTCGACGTGGTCGGCGTGCACATGATCGGCGGTCTGACGGGCACCCTGCTGGTGGGCCTGCTCGCCGCGCCCGAGAGCCCCGCGATCAACGGCGTGACCGGCGTGTCCAAGGGCCTGTTCTACGGCGGCGGCTGGTCGCAGCTGGAGCGGCAGGCGGTCGGCGCCTTCGCCGTCCTCTTCTACTCCGGCATCGTCACGCTAATCTTGGCCTTGATCCTCAAGTACACGATCGGGCTGCGTGTGAGCGTCGAGGACGAATCGACAGGCATCGACGAGGCCGAGCACGCGGAGAGCGGCTACGATTTCGGCGTGATCGGCGGGCAGGGGTCGGTTCTTCCGGCGGCGCGGATCCCCGTGGATGACCGTAACGGTCTTGACGACCGGGCGGCCGACAAAGTGGAGGCAGAGCACTCATGAAGCTAGTCACCGCCATCGTGAAGCCATTCACCCTCGATGACGTCAAAACCAGCCTCGAGGAGGCAGGCGTCCTGGGGATGACGGTCAGCGAAATCCAGGGCTACGGGCGGCAGAAAGGTCACACCGAGGTCTACCGCGGCGCCGAGTATTCGGTCGACTTCGTGCCGAAGGTGCGCATCGAGGTCGTGGTCGACGACAGCATCGTCGACAAGGTCGTGGACAGCATCGTTCGGGCGGCGCGCACCGGCAAGATCGGTGACGGCAAGGTCTGGGTGAGCCCCGTGGAGACCATCGTGCGGGTGCGCACCGGCGAGCGCGGAACCGATGCGCTGTGACGGCCGTCGCGCATTGCTGAGTCGACCCGGGCGGGTCGGGAGGGAATGACCACCAACGCTCCCGACCCGTCCGGGACTCCAACGGGAACAGAAAGCGCCGGCGCGGCAGTCGATTTGGCTGCCGCCCGGCGTCAACTGTTGTCCGATTGCGTGACGCTGCACGCCGCCGAGCTGCGGCACGCCTGGCTGGACCTGCACGAAACGTGGCTCACCGCCAAGGCCGCCGAGATCGGCATCGACGACGACAGTGGCCTGGCCATCGTCGGGGTGGGCGGCCTGGGCCGCCGCGAGTTGCTCCCGTACTCCGACCTGGACCTGATGTTGTTGCACGACAACAAACCTCGGGAGGAACTGAGCCAGGTCGCCGACCGCATGTGGTATCCGTTGTGGGACGCCAACGTTCGGCTCGACCACAGCGTGCGCACCGTCTCGGGCGCGCTCGACGTCGCCAACGCCGACATGATCGCGGCCCTGGGCATGCTCGACGCCCGCCACATCGTCGGTGACGCCCGGCTCTCCGAGGAACTGATCGCCGGCGCACGACGCCAGTGGCGCAGCGCAATTCGCTCGCGGATGGGTGAGCTGGTCGACATGACGCAGGCCCGCTGGCAGCGTTGCGGGCGGATCGCGCAACGGGCCGAGCCGGATTTGAAGACCGGCTGCGGCGGCCTGCGCGACGTGCAGCTGCTCGACGCGCTGGGCGTGGCCCAGCTGATCGACCGGCGCGGCATGGGCCGCCCGGAGACGCCCGGCGGCTCCCTCGACGAGGCGCACCTGACGATCCTCGACGTGCGCACCGAGCTGCATCGGGTGTCGGGCCGCGGTCGCGACCAGCTGCTGGCTCAATACGCCGACGAGATCAGCGCCGCCCTGCACATCGGCGACCGCTTCGACCTGGCGCGCAAGATCTCCGACGCCGGCCGCACCATCGCCTACCACGCCGCGACGGGGCTGCGGACCGCCGAGAACGCGCTGCCCCGCCGCGGCGTCTCGGCGCTGGTGCGCCGCCCCAAGCGCCGGCCCCTCGACGAGGGCGTCGTCGAATACGCCGGAGAGATCGTGCTGGCCCGCGACGCCCACCCGGAGAGCGACCCCGGCCTGGTGCTGCGGGTGGCCGCCGCGTCCGCCGACACCGGCCTGCCGATCGGGGCCGCGACGCTGTCCCGCCTGGCCGCCAGCGTCCCGGACCTGCCCACGCCGTGGCCGCGGGAGGCGCTCGACGACCTGCTGGTCGTGTTGCTGGCCGGGCCGACGATGGTGGGCACCGTCGAAGCGCTCGACCGCACCGGGCTGTGGGGCCGGCTGCTGCCGGAGTGGGACGCCGTGCGCGACCTGCCGCCGCGCGACGTATCGCACAAGTGGACCGTGGACCGCCACATCGTCGAAACCGCCGTCAACGCCGCGCCGTTGACCACCCGCGTCGCCCGGTCCGACCTGCTCGCGCTGGGCGCGCTGCTGCATGACATCGGCAAGGGCCGCGGCGTGGATCACTGCGTGCTCGGGGCGGAGCTGGTGGTGCCGATCGGGGAGCGGCTGGGGCTGGCGCCCCAGGACGTCGCCACGCTCGCCGGCATGGTCCGCCACCACCTGCTGTTGCCCGTGACGGCCACCCGCAGCGACCTCAACGACCCCAAGACCATCGAGGGCGTCGCCGAGGCGCTGGGCGGCGACCCGCAACTGCTGGAACTGCTGCACGCGCTGGCGGAGGCGGATTCGAAAGCGACCGGCCCCGGGGTGTGGAGCGAATGGAAGGCGTCGCTCATCGAGGACCTGGTGCGCCGGTGCCGGTTGGTGATGGCCGGTGATCCGCTGCCCGAAGCCGAACCCAGTGCGCCGCAATATGTTTCGCTGGCCGCCGACGGCGGTGTGCACGTCGCGATCGAGCCGGGCGCCAGCGAGCGGGTGCACGTGGTGATGGTGGCGCCCGACCAGCGGGCCCTGGTGTCCAAGGCCGCCGCGGTGCTGGCGCTCAATTCGGTGCGCATCCATTCGGCCTCGGCAACCACCCACGAGGGCGCCGCGATCGTCGAATTCGTCGCGTCGCCGTTGTTCGGCGCGCCCCCGGACACCGGGCTGCTGCGTCAGCAGTTCATGCAAGCGCTCAGCGGCGACCTCGACGTGCTGGGGTCGCTGGAGAAGCGCGACGCCGACGCGGTGAGCGCCGCGACGGCGCGGGCCGGCGAGGTGCAGGTCGGGGTGCCCGTCACCCGGTCGACGGCGCCGCCGCGCATCCTGTGGGTGGACACGGCCTCCGCCGACGGCCTGATCCTCGAGGTGCGGGCCATGGACCGGCTGGGGTTGCTGGCGCTGCTCACCCGGGCCCTGGAGCGCGCCGGCGCCGACATCGTCTGGGCCAAGGTCAACACGTTCGGGTCGACGGCCGCCGACGTGTTCTGCGTGACGGTGCACGTCGACACCGCGGCGGCTCGGCAGATTGGGGACCCCGACACCGCGGCGCGGGTCGCGGTCGAGCAGAGCCTGCTCAGCGTCCTGGGCGGGCCGTCGGTCGAGGTGCTCGAGGAACCCGTCGGCGACTGACGGCTACGCGTGCTCGGCGTTGAGCTGGCGCACGGCGTCGATGCGGGCGCGCAGCTGGTCGCGGGTCGCCGCCGCGATCGGCGGGCCGCCGCAGCGGCGCCGCAGCTCGTTGTGGATCCAGCCGTGCGGTTTGCCGGTGCGGTGATGCGCGACCGAGACCAGGGAGTTGAGTTCGCGCCGCAGGTCGCGCAGCTGGCCGTGCACGGTGGCCGGCGCGGGCGGCACCGCCGTGCCCGCCGCGGCCCGGCGCTGCAGCTGCTCGTCCTGGCGGCGGTGCAGCAGGGCGCGCATCTGGTCGGCGTCCAGCAGCCCCGGGATGCCGAGGTAGTCCGCCTCCTCCTCACTGCCCGCCGGGGTGGCCGTGCCGAACGACGATCCGTCGAAGATCACCTGGTCCAGCTCCGCGTCGGCGCCGAGCGCGGTGAAGCTCTTGTCCTCGTCGCCCTGCTCGTCCCGCGTCCGGGTCGCGGGGTCGCCGTCCAGGGGATCGCCCTCGGGCCGGTGCGGTTCGCCGAGCACGTGGTTGCGCTGGGCCTCCAGCTCGCTGGCGAGCTGAAGCAGGTTGGGCACCGAGGGCACGAAGATGCTCGCGGTCTCGCCGGGGCGGCGCGACCGCACGAACCGGCCGATGGCCTGGGCGAAGAACAGCGGCGTCGACGCGCTGGTCGCGTAGATCCCCACCGAGAGCCGGGGCACGTCGACGCCCTCGGAGACCATCCGCACCGCGACCAGCCAGCGGCCGGTGCTGGCGGCGAACTCGCTGATCCGGCCGGACGAGCCGGGGTCGTCCGACAGCACGAGCGTCGGGGTCTCGCCGGTGAGGGTGGTCAGCAGCGTCGCGTACGCGCGGGCCGCGGTCTGGTCGGAGGCGATGATCATGCCCCCGGCGTCGGGCACGTGCTCGCGCAGCTGGCGCAACCGGCGGTCGGCCGCCGCGATCACGGCGGGCATCCACTGCCCGGCGGGATCGAGCGCGGTGCGCCACGCCCGCGCCGTCTGCTCGGCCGACAGCGGCTCGCCCAGCCGGGCGGCGTGCTCCTCACCGGCGCTGTCGCGCCACCGCGCCTCGCCGGAGTAGGCGAGGAACACCACCGGGCGCACCACCCCGTCGGCGAGGGCCTCGGCGTAGCCGTAGGTGTGGTCGGCGCGGGAGCGCCGCACCCCGTCGGCGCCGGCCTCGTAGGTGACGAACGGGATGGGGCTGTCGTCGCTGCGGAACGGCGTACCCGTCAGCGCCAGCCGCCGGGTGGCGTCGCCGAACGCCTCCCGGATGGCGTCGCCCCAGCTCTTGGCGTCGCCGCCGTGGTGGATCTCGTCGAAGATCACCAGCGTCTTGCGGTTCTCGGTGCGCACCCGGTGCAGCGTCGGGTGCGAGGCGACCTGCGCGTAGGTGACCATCACGCCGTGGTACTCGCCCGACTTCAGCGCCTGGGAGTTGGAGAACTTCGGGTCCAGCGCGATGCCGTGCCGGGCCGCGGCCTGGGCCCACTGCACCTTGAGGTGCTCGGTGGGCACCACGACGGTGATCTGCTCGACGGTCCTCTGGCTGAGCAACTCGGCCGCCACCCGCAACGCGAACGTGGTCTTGCCGGAGCCCGGGGTGGCGACGGCGAGGAAGTCGCGCGGCCCGCCGCTCAGGTACTTCACCAGCGCCCGACGCTGCCAGCCGCGCAGCGCGCCGCCGCTCTGGGCGCTGCTGTGCTCGGCCGGTGGCTGCGTGTGGCTGACCAATTGCACCGGCGCAGTTCCCCCCGTAGTTGCTTGTCGACGCGATCGGTTAAGTGGCGGACGTGAAATCTAGCACGCCAACGCTTTTCGGGGCAGTAGCGACTCGAACCGATTAGCGCGCCGGGGCCAGCCGGTCCCGGGCGTCGAGCCACCCACGGATCGCCGGGGGCGCTCGCACGCGCACTACCACTAGGCTGGCGTGGTGTTTGAATCGCTGTCCGACCGGTTGACCGGTGCCCTGACGGGCCTACGCGGCAAGGGTCGACTGACCGACGCCGACATCGACGCCACCACCCGCGAGATCCGGCTGGCGCTGCTGGAAGCCGACGTCTCGCTGCCCGTCGTGCGGGCCTTCGTCGCCCGGATCAAGGAGCGCGCCAAGGGCGCCGAGGTCTCCGCCGCCCTCAACCCGGCGCAACAGGTCGTCAAGATCGTCAACGAAGAGCTGATCGGGATCCTGGGCGGCGAGACCCGCCGGCTGGCGTTCGCCAAGACGCCGCCGACCGTCATCATGCTCGCCGGACTACAGGGTTCCGGTAAGACCTCGCTGGCCGGAAAGCTCGCGGCCTGGCTGCGCGGCCAGGGGCACACGCCGCTGCTGGTGGCCTGCGACCTGCAGCGGCCCGCCGCGGTCAACCAGCTGCAGGTCGTCGGCGAGCGCGCCGGGGTGCCGGTGTTCGCGCCGCACCCGGGGGAGTCGCCGGGCTCGGGACCGGGTGACCCGGTGGCCGTGGCGGCCGCCGGCCTGGCGGAGGCCCGCGCGAAGCACCACGACGTCGTCATCGTCGACACCGCCGGGCGCCTGGGCATCGACGACGAGCTGATGGCCCAGGCCGCGGCCATCCGCGACGCCGTCGACCCCGACGAGATCCTTTTCGTCCTCGACGCGATGATCGGCCAGGACGCCGTCACCACCGCCGAGGCGTTCCGCGAGGGCGTCGGGTTCACCGGTGTGGTGCTGACCAAGCTCGACGGCGACGCCCGCGGTGGCGCCGCGCTGTCGGTCCGCGAGGTGACCGGCGTGCCGATCCTGTTCGCCTCCACCGGCGAAAAACAGGAGGACTTCGACGTCTTCCACCCCGACCGGATGGCCAGCCGCATCCTGGGCATGGGCGACGTGCTGAGCCTGATCGAGCAGGCCGAGCAGGTCTTCGACGCCGAGCAGGCCGAGGCCGCCGCCGCCAAGATCGGCAGCGGCGAGCTGACGCTGGAAGACTTCCTGGAGCAGATGCTGGCCATCCGCAAGATGGGACCGATCGGCAACCTGCTGGGCATGCTGCCCGGCGCCGGCCAGATGAAGGACGCGCTGGCCCAGGTCGACGACCGCCAGCTCGACCGGCTGCAGGCCATCATCCGCGGCATGACGCCCGAGGAGCGGGCCGACCCAAAGATCATCAACGCCTCGCGGCGGCTGCGCATCGCCAACGGCTCCGGCGTCACGGTGTCCGAGGTCAACCAACTGGTCGACCGCTTCTTCGAGGCCCGCAAGATGATGTCGTCGATGCTCGGCGGCATGGGCATCCCCGGCCTGGGCCGTAAGTCGGCGACGCGAAAAGCCAAGGGCGCGAAGGGCAAGAAGGGCAAGAAGGGCGGCCGGGGCCCGACCCCGCCCAAGGTCCGCAACCCGCTGGGGCCCGGGATGCCGGGCGTGCCGGCGGGCTTCCCGGACCTGTCGCAGATGCCGCAGGGCCTCAACGAGCTGCCGCCGGGCCTGGCCGACTTCGACCTGTCCAAGCTCAAGTTCCCGGGCAACCCCGGAAAGTAGCGCGCCGTGCCGATGCGCGTGCGGGGTCTGGCGCTGCCGGACGAGACCGCAACCGAGCTGTGGATCGTCGACGGCCGCATCAGCACCGAACCGGTCGCCGGGGCGGACACCGTCTTCGACGGCGGTTGGATCGTGCCGGGCCTGGTCGACGCGCACTGCCACGTCGGCCTGGGCCACGGCGGCGAGATCCCGCTCGACGAGGCGGTCGCCCAGGCCGAGACCGAACGCGACGTCGGCGCGCTGCTGCTGCGCGACTGCGGCTCGCCGACCGACACCCGCAGCCTCGACGAGCGCGACGACCTGCCCCGGATCATCCGCGCCGGCAAACATTTGGCGCGGCCCAAGCGCTACTCGCCGGGCTTCGCGCGCGAGCTGGAGGACGAGTCGCAACTGCCGGCCGCCGTCGCCGAGGAGGCGCGCCGCGGCGACGGCTGGATCAAGCTGGTCGGGGACTGGATCGACCGCAGCGTGGGCGACCTGGCGCCGCTGTGGTCCGACGACGTGCTCAAGGCCGCGATCGACGCCGCCCACGCCCACGGCGCCCGGGTCACCGCGCACGTGTTCAGCGAGGACGCCCTGCCCGGGCTGATCCGCGCGGGCATCGACTGTATTGAGCACGGCACCGGCCTGGGTGACGACACCATCGCCCTGATGCTCGAGCACGGCACGGTGCTGGTGCCCACGCTGGTCAACATCATCGAGAACTTCCCCGGCATCGCCGAGGCCGCCGCCAAGTACCCGATCTACGCCGCGCACATGCGCGATCTGCACGCCCGCGGGGTCGGCCAGATCGCCGCGGCGCGCGAGGCCGGCGTGCCGATCTACGCCGGGACCGACGCGGGCACCATGGTGGCGCACGGCCGCCTCGCCGACGAGATCGAGGCGCTCAAGGGCATCGGGATGAACCCCACCGCCGCGCTGGGGGCGGCGTGCTGGGACGCGCGTCGCTGGCTGGGCCGGCCCGGGCTGGACCACGGCGCCCCCGCCGACCTGGTGTGCTACGCCGACGACCCGCGGTCGGGTCCCGCCGCGCTGCACAACCCCGAGCTTGTCCTGCTGCGCGGCAAGGTGTTTCGTGCGACGACGTAGCCGCGCGACGCGCGGCGCGGGCGGATAGGATCGGGGCATGGTGCTGCCCAGCGGCGCGAGCTTCGCCGGCTACACGGTGGCGCGCCGGCTGGGTGCCGGGGTGACCGGCGAGGTCTACCTCGTCCAAGATCCCCGCGGCACGCGCTGGCAGGCCCTCAAGATCCTCTCCGAGCCGATGTCCGCCGACGACGAGTTCCGCCGGCTCTTTCAGGTGCAGACCCCGGTCGCGGCCAACCTGTTCCACCCGCACATCGTCGAGGTGTGCGAGCGCGGGCAGTTCGAGGGGCAGCTGTACGTCGCGATGGAGTACGTCGAGGGCATCAACGCCGAGCAGCTGATCGCGACCCGCTTTCCCGCGGTGTCGCCGACGGGTCACGTGCTGAGCATCGTGGCCGCCGTCGCGGGGGCTCTGGACTATGCGCACGGCCGCGGCCTGGCCCACCGCGACGTCAAACCGGCCAACATCTTGTTGGCCGGCGGCGACGAGCGCCCGCAGCGCATCCTGCTGTCGGACTTCGGCATCGCCCGCCGGCTGGGCGACAGGGCGCCGGAGGCGGCGCATCCCCCCGTCGGCACCGTTGCCTACGCCGCGCCCGAGCAGCTGGCCGGCGCCGACATCGACGGCCGCGCCGACCAGTACGCGTTGGCGGCCACCGCCTTCCACCTGCTGACCGGCGCGCCGCCCGTCGAGCGTTTCGATCCGGTCGCCGCGCTGCGCCAGCACCTGGACGGCGCCCCACCGAAGCTCAGCGACCAGCGTCCCGAGCTGGCCCGGCTCGACGAGGTCTTCGCCAAGGCGCTGGCCCGCGACCCCGGTGATCGGTTCGCCACCTGCCGGGACTTCGCCGAGGCGGCCGCCGAGCAGGTGGGCGGCGCCGGCGCGGGCCGCGGATACGAGGCCCGCCGGAAACGACGCGCGGCCGCCGAGCGGCCGACCGTGCACGGGCTCGACGACATCGCCACCCTGGACGCCGCGGACCAGGCGGCAAGCCAGGCGGCCGCCGGACCGCCGCCGCGTCGGTCCCGGCGTAGATCGGCACGCCGGCCTCGCGCGCCGCGGCGATCTGGCCGACCCCGCGGGCGTGCAGA
>NZ_LZKC01000213.1:0-19475 GCF_001672685.1 Mycobacterium sp. E2462 | reverse complement strand
GGCGCGCCCCCGCCCGGGCTGCCGACCCCGGACCAGCTGGCCAACCTGTGCAACCAGGTGACCGACCCCGGCGTCAACTACAGGGACAAGAACAACCTCGTCGAAAACGGCGTCGCGCAGAACGAGGGCATGGTCGCCGACCATGACCTGCGCAAGGCCTACCGCAACGGCAACTTCCCCGAGCAGTTCAACGTGACCAACATCGCGCCGGCCGGCCCGAACATGGCCCAGGCCGACGTGGCGATCACGGGACCGAAGTTCGCCGGCCCGGTGCAAAAGCACCTGGTCTTCGTCAACCAGGGCGGCAACTGGGTCGTGCAGCACGACGCGGCCATCGCCCTGATCCAGGCGGCGACGGCGATCAACTAGTGCGGTGCGGTCGCGCCCGGGGCCCGGACGAGGCCCCGGCGCGGCCGCCATCAGGGCTCGCATAGCCTGCACACAGATTGCTCATGCCGTTTTCTCACGGCGCGGTCGTACCGTAACGGTGCCGCGGCGCGAAACAATAAGCGCAACAGGCACACTCACACGACCATCCGGTGAGCGCGAGCGACGGCCTACCAAGTGCGTGCCCACCAAAGGGGGAACCATGAACAGCATCAAATACCTTGCCACCAGCGTGGCGGCTCTGGCCGCCATCGGGGGCGCGGCCGCCGGGCTGGCCGCGGGCGCGACGCCCGGCGCCGCCCCCTCAATGCGGCTGGCCGCCGTGGGCGCCCCGCTGCCGCAGGACCCGCCGCCGGCCGCCGCGGCCGTGCCGACGGCCGACCAGCTCAACAGCGTGCTGACCAGCCTCGCCGACCCGAACGTCTCGTTCAGCAGCAAGGGCAACCTGGTCGAGGGCGGCATCAGCGGCACCGAGGCGCACCTGGCCGACCACGAGCTGAAGAAGGCCGCCAAGAACGGCGACCTGCCGCTGTCGTTCACCATCACCAACATCCAGCCGGGCGCCGCGCCGGGCTCCGCCACCGCCCAGGTAGCGGTCTCCGGCCCGAAGTTCGCCAACCCGGTGAACCAGAGCGTCACCTTCATCAACCAGGGCGGCTGGGTGCTGTCGCGGTCCTCGGCGATGGAACTGCTGCAGGCCGCCGGGCACTGATTGCGGCCATCCGACGAAGAGCGGGCGCTTCGGCGCCCGCTCTTCGCGCGTCAGGCCCGGGCAGCGGCGATCGCGGCCGCTAACGAAACCCGTTGCTCGGCGCGCCGGGCGGCAGGTCCATGTCGAACACCCGGGCGTGCAGCACGGTGCGGTTGCGCAGAGCCGCGCGGACCGCGCGGTGCAGCCCGTCCTCCAGATAGGTGATGCCCTTCCACCGCACGGCGTGCGGGAACAGGTCTCCGTAAAAGGTGGAGTCCTCGGACAGCAGGCGATCCAGGGCCAGCACCGTCGTCGTGGTGACCAACTCGTCGAGCCGGATCTGCTGCGGCGGTATCTGCGACCAGTCGCGATAGGACAGCCCGTGCTCGGGATAGGGCTTGCCCTCGCGCACACCCTTGAAGATCATCGGCCCGCCTCGAGCGAGGCGTCGCCGGGGCCCGCGGGGTTCATGCTGGCAAGGCTAGCCCGAAGAAGTTCCGGCCGGGCCGCTCCCGCCGCCGCTGGTAACGGCTGTGTTGGTTCTAGACCGTAAAATGAACCCGTCCATTGGGTTAGCCAGCCGGAACGTGAGCGGGGAGGTGAACTGCGAGTGGGAAGTGCCGACGAGCGCCGGTTCGAGGTGCTGCGCGCCATCGTCGCCGATTTCGTCGCCACCAAGGAGCCGATCGGCTCGAAATCGTTGGTGGAGCGCCACAACCTGGGGGTGTCATCCGCGACCGTCCGCAACGACATGGCGGTGCTGGAGGCCGAGGGCTACATCACCCAGCCGCACACCAGCTCGGGGCGGGTGCCCACCGAGAAGGGTTACCGCGAATTCGTCGACCGGCTCGACGACGTCAAGCCGCTGTCCTCCGCCGAGCGGCGCGCCATCCAGCACTTCCTCGAGTCCGGCGTCGACCTGGACGACGTGCTGCGCCGCGCCGTGCGGCTGCTGGCGCAGCTGACCCGGCAGGTCGCCGTCGTGCAGTACCCGACGTTGTCGTCGTCCACGGTGCGCCACCTCGAGGTGATCGCGCTGACGCCGGCCCGGCTGCTGATGGTCGTCATCACCGACTCGGGCCGGGTGGACCAACGCGTCGTCGAACTCGGTGACGTCATCGACGACCACCAGCTCTCCCAACTGCGCGAGATGCTCGGCGCGGCCCTGGTCGGCAAGAAGCTGTCGGCCGCGTCGGTCGCGGTCGCCGACCTCGCCGGGGGCCTGCACGGGGCCGACCGCCTCAGCGACGCCGTCGGCCGGTCCGCGACGGTGCTGCTGGAGTCGCTGGTCGACCACACCGAGGAGCGGCTGCTGCTCGGTGGCACCGCCAACCTGACCCGCAACGCCGCGGATTTCGGCGGTTCGCTGCGCTCCATCCTGGAGGCGCTGGAGGAGCAGGTCGTGGTGCTGCGGTTGCTGGCGGCCCAGCAGGAAGCCGGTAAGGTGACGGTGCGCATCGGCCACGAAACCGCTGCCGAGCAGATGGCGGGCACCTCGATGGTGACCACCGCCTATGGCACGTCCGACACCGTCTTCGGGGGAATGGGTGTGCTGGGGCCCACCCGGATGGACTATCCGGGAACTATCGCCAGCGTTGCCGCGGTTGCTCTGTATATCGGCGAAGTCCTGGGCACCCGATGAACGCGCACCCGCGAGGCGCCCGGGTCGCCCGGGCGCGGCGTAGAGACCAGGTATAGGAGAGTCAGGCGTGGCACGCGACTATTACGGGCTGCTCGGCGTGAGCAGGAACGCCAGTGACGCGGAGATCAAGCGCGCGTACCGCAAGCTGGCCCGCGAACTGCATCCCGACGTCAACCCCGACGAGGCCGCGCAGGCCAAATTCCAGGAGATCAGCGCTGCGTACGAGGTGCTGAGCGACCCCGAGAAGCGTCGCATCGTCGACCTCGGCGGTGACCCGCTGGAAAACGCCGCGGCCGGCGGCGGCTTCGGTGGTTTCGGCGGCCTGGGCGACGTGTTCGAGGCGTTCTTCGGCGGCGGCTTCAGCGGCGGCGGGACCTCCCGCGGGCCCGTCGGCCGGGTGCGCCCGGGCTCGGATTCGCTGCTGCGGATGCGCCTGGACCTCGAAGAATGCGCGACCGGGGTGACCAAGCAGGTCACCGTCGACACCGCCGTGCTGTGCGACCGGTGCCAGGGCAAGGGCACCAACGGCGACTCCGTGCCCGTGCCGTGCGACACCTGCGGCGGGCGTGGCGAGGTCCAGACCGTACAGCGCTCGTTGCTGGGCCAGGTGATGACGGCGCGGCCGTGCCCCACCTGCCGCGGCGTCGGCACGGTCATCCCCGACCCGTGCCACCAGTGCATGGGCGACGGCCGGGTCCGCGCCCGCCGCGACATCAGCGTGAAGATCCCCGCCGGCGTCGGCGACGGCATGCGGGTGCGGCTCGCCGCGCAGGGCGAGGTCGGGCCGGGCGGCGGCCCGGCCGGCGACCTCTACGTCGAGGTGCACGAGCAACCGCACGACATCTTCGTCCGCGAGGGCGACGACCTGCACTGCACGGTGTCGGTGCCGATGGTGGACGCGGCGCTGGGCGCCACGGTCACCATCGACGCCATCCTCGACGGCGTCAGCGAGATCACCATCCCGCCCGGCACGCAGCCGGCCTCGGTCATCACCCTGCGCGGCCACGGGATGCCGCACCTGCGCTCGGGTGCCCGCGGCGACCTGCACGTCCACGTCGACGTAGTGGTGCCGACCCGCCTGGACCATCACGACGCCGAACTGCTGCGCGAGCTCAAGACCCGCCGCAGCCGCGAGGTGCCCGAGGTCCGCTCGAGCGCACACAACAACGGCGGGCTGTTCAGCCGGCTGCGCGAGACCTTCACCGGGCGCTGACCCGGGCTGCGCATGGTCGCGACGCTGTTCTACGTCGAGGCGCTGCCCGACGTGGGGTCGCTCGCCGCCGTCGAGGGCGACGAGGGCTTCCACGCCGCCACGGTGCGGCGGATCCGCCCGGGCGAGCGGCTGGTGCTCGGCGACGGCGCGGGTGCCCTGGCGCACTGCGAGGTCGAGGACGCCGGGCGGTACGGGCTGCGGGCACGGGTGCTGCAGCGGTGGAGCGTCGAGCCCGGCCGCCCCGCGGTGACGGTGGCGCAGGCGCTGCCCAAGTCCGAGCGTTCGGAGCTGGCCATCGAGTTGGCCACCGAGGCCGGCGCCGACGGTTTCCTCGCGTGGCAGTCCGCGCGCTGCGTGGCCGAGTGGAAGGGCGCGCGGGTGGACAAGGGCCTGCGGCGGTGGCGGGCCGTCGCCCGTTCGGCGGCCCGGCAATCGCGCCGCCCGCACATCCCGTCCGTCGACGGGGTGCTGTCCACCGCGGAGCTGGCCCGCCGGATTCGCGACGACGTCGCCGCCGGCGCCACGGTGCTGGTGCTGCACGAGTCCGCGACCGGCCGGATCGCCGACAGCGATGTGGCGCAGGCCGATTCGATCACCTTGCTGATCGGCCCGGAGGGCGGCATCGCGCCGGAGGAACTCGCCGCGCTGACCGACGCGGGCGCGGTGGCGGTGCGGCTCGGGCCGCAGGTGCTGCGCACGTCGACGGCCGCGGCGGTGGCGTTGGGCGCCCTCGGGGTCCTGACGCCCCGCTGGGACGTCGCGCCGGGCCCCTGACCGGCGCTCAGGGCACCATGGCCGACAGCACCGCGGCCTGCAGCCCCGAAAGCGCGCAGATGAAAACCAGGAACGCCAGGCTCCACACCACCACGCGGCGGAAGATGTCGCCCTCCCGGCCGTACACCCCGACCGCGGCCGCGCCGATGGCCAGGTTCTGCGGCGACACCATCTTGCCGAGCACGCCGCCGGAGCTGTTGCCCGCCGCCATCAGCACCGGCGACAGCCCGGCCTTGCTCGCCGCGGTCACCTGCAGCGCCCCGAAAAGCGAGTTCGACGACGTGTCCGACCCGGTGACGGCGGTGCCGAGCCAGCCCAGCACGGGGGAGATGAGCGCGAACGCTGTGCCGGCCCCCGCCATCCAGGTCCCGAGGGTGATGGTCTGGCCGGACGCGTTCATCACGAAGGCCAGCGCCAGTACCGCCATCACGGTGACGATGGCCCAGCGCAGCTGGTGCAGGGTGGCGCCGTAGGCCCTGAGCGCGTCCTTCGCCGACAGCCGCAGCACCGCCATGCTCAGCAGGCCGGCGATCAGCATCTGAGTCCCGGGCGTGGTGAGCGCGTTGACCGTGAAGGCCGGTAGGGCCGAGGGCACGCCCTTGGCGGTGAACAGGTGCAGCCCCGGCCACCGGACCGTGCGGGTGGCCTCCTCCAGCAGCGCCTTGACCGGCGGCAGTTGGCACACCACGAAGACGGCGATGATGATCGCGTACGGCGCGTAGGCGCGCAGGACCTGGCCGCGAGGATCGCGCGGCTCGGCGGCCTCCGGCGCTTCCGCGGCGGGCGCCGCGCCGCTGGCGACGCCGGCCGCGACGCGCGCCGGCCGGACGCGCACGAAGGCGACCAGCGCCCCGGCGGACAGCAGGGAGGCGATCACGTCGGCCAGCGGCACCGACAGGAAGTTGGACGTGGCGTACTGCCCGACGCCGAACACCAGGCCTCCGGTCAGCGCGGCGCCCCAGGTCTGGCGCAGGCCGCGCCGGCCGTCGGCGATGGCGACCAGCGCCAGCGGCACGAAGACCGACAGCAGCGGCGTCTGGCGCCCGACCATCGCGCCCAGCGTTTCGGTGGAGATACCCGACACCTTGGCCAGCACGATGATCGGGGTGGCCATCGCCCCGAAGGCGACCGGCGCGGTGTTGGCGACCAGCGACAGCACCGCCGCCTTGAGCGGCGGGAAGCCCAGGGCGAGCAGCATCACCGAGGTGACGGCGACGGGCGTGCCGAAGCCGGCCAACGCCTCGAGCAGGGCGCCGAAGGAGAACGCGATGATGATCGCCTGCACGCGGTGGTCGTCGCTCACCGTCGCGAAGCTGCGCCGCAGCACGTCGAAATGACCCGTGCGCGCGGTCATCTGATACACCCAGAGCGCGTTGATCACGATCCACAGAATCGGGAAGAAGCCGAACACCGCGCCCTCGGTGCCGGCCAGCACCGCCTGCCCGACCGGCATCCCGTAGATGGCGACGGCGACGGCGAGCGCGACGGCCAGCGACACCACCGACGCCAGCCAGGCGCGCACCCGCAAGACCCCGAGCATCACGAACAGCGCCGCGAGCGGCAGGGCCGCCGCCAGCGAACTCCACGCGAGCGAGTGGGCGACCGGATCGAGGATCTGGCGATACATAAAGGCACCTTTCACAGCGCGTGGCGGGGGTTCTTCTACTGCACCGAAAAGACGTCGCGGCCGCCGTAAAAATTCGGTTCCGGCCCGAACCGCCGCCGCCGGACTGGGCCGGGGGGCCCGCTGACCGTTGGGTCAACGGTGCGCCCGGCGGTAAGATGGGTGGTCAAGCCCCACCCTCCCCAGACGGCCCAGAAGGCAGGCTTCGAAAACCACGTGACGCCCCGCGAGACCAACGCTGCCGACGCAGCTGGAGCCCTCCACGCCGACGCCCAGGTTCGCAGCAGTATCGACGTTCCGCCCGATGTCGTCGTCGGCTTGTTGGGGTCTGCCGATCAGAACCTGCGCGCCCTGGAACGCAGCCTGAGCGCCGCCCTGCACGTGCGCGGCAACACCGTCACCGTGGCGGGTCAGCCCGCCGACGTCGCGCTCGCCGAGCGGGTGATCTCCGAGCTGGTCGCGATCGTGGCCAACGGGCAGCCGCTGACCCCTGAGGTGGTGCGGCACAGCGTGGCCATGCTGTCCGGGGGCGACAACGAATCGCCCGCCGAGGTGCTCACCCTCGACATCCTGTCGCGGCGCGGCAAGACGATCCGGCCCAAGACGCTGAACCAGAAGCGCTACGTCGACGCCATCGACGCCAACACCATCGTGTTCGGGGTGGGCCCGGCCGGCACCGGCAAGACCTACCTGGCGATGGCCAAGGCCGTCAACGCGCTGCAGACCAAGCAGGTCAGCCGCATCATCCTGACCCGGCCGGCCGTGGAAGCCGGTGAGCGCCTTGGCTTTCTGCCCGGCACGCTGAGCGAGAAAATCGACCCGTACCTGCGGCCCCTCTATGACGCGCTCTACGACATGATGGACCCCGAGCTGATCCCGAAGCTGATGTCCGCCGGGGTGATCGAGGTGGCGCCGCTGGCGTACATGCGCGGCCGCACCCTCAATTCGGCGTTCATCGTCCTCGACGAGGCGCAGAACACCACCGCCGAGCAGATGAAAATGTTTTTGACCCGCCTGGGCTTCGGGTCCAAGATCGTCGTCACCGGCGACGTCACCCAGGTCGACCTGCCGGGCGGCGCCCGGTCCGGCCTGCGCTCGGCGATCGAGATCCTCGACGGCGTCGACGACATCCACATCGCGGAATTGACCAGCGTCGACGTGGTGCGGCACCGGCTGGTGTCGGAGATCGTCGACGCCTACGCGAAGTTCGAGGAACCCGAGCTGGCGCTGAACCGGGCGGCCCGCCGCGCGTCCGGTTCGCGCGGCCGCCGCTGAACGGGTGCATGATCTTCCCGTGAGCATCGAGGTTTCCAACGAGTCGGGCGTCGACGTCTCCGAGGCCGAGCTGATCAGCGTCGCGCGGTTCGTCATCGCCAAGATGGACGTCAACCCGGCGGCCGAGCTGTCGATGGTGCTGTTGGACACCGCCGCGATGGCGGACCTGCACATGCGCTGGATGGACCTGCCCGGCCCCACCGACGTGATGAGCTTCCCGATGGACGAGCTGGAGCCCGGCGGGCGCCCCGACGCGCCGGAGCCCGGCCCGTCGATGCTCGGCGACATCGTGCTGTGCCCGGAGTTCGCCGCCGGCCAGGCCGCGGCCGCGGGGCACAGCCTGGGCCACGAGCTGGCGCTGCTGACCATCCACGGCGTGCTGCACCTGCTCGGCTACGACCACGGCGAGCCGGACGAGGAGAAGGAGATGTTCGCCCTTCAGGACCGGCTGCTCGTGGAGTGGGTCGCCGACCAGGTCCAGGCGTACCGTCAGGATCGCCAGGAGGAGCGGGATCGCCGGTTGCTGGACAAGTCAAGGTATTTCGACCATTGACCGGCTGGTCTGAGCTGCTCGGCGCGATCGCGTTGATCGCTCTGGGCGGGCTCTTCGCCGCCATCGACGCCGCCGTCAGCACCGTCTCGCTGGCGCGGGTGCAGGAGCTGGTGCGCGATGAGCGGCCCGGCGCGGTCGCGTTGTCCACGGTGATGGCCGAACGACCTCGCTACATCAACCTCGTTGTGCTGCTGCGTAACACGTGCGAGATCACCGCGACGGTGCTGTTGGTGGTGTTCCTCTACGACAACTTCGGGCTGCGGTGGGGCCTGTTCGGCGCGGCGGCCATCATGGTGGTGACCAGCTTCGTCGTCATCGGCGTCGGGCCCCGCACGCTGGGCCGGCAGAACGCGTATTCCATCGCGCTGGTGACGGCCCTGCCGCTGCAAGCCATTTCGTGGTTGTTGATGCCGGTCAGCCGGCTGCTGGTGATCGTCGGTAACGCGATCACGCCGGGCCGCGGCCTGCGCAACGGGCCGTTCGCCTCCGAGATCGAGCTGCGTGAAGTCGTGGATCTGGCCCAGCAGCGTGGCGTCGTGGCCGCCGACGAACGCAAGATGATCGAGAGCGTCTTCGAGCTCGGCGACACCCCGGCGCGCGAGGTCATGGTGCCCCGCACCGAGATGATCTGGATCGAGAGCGACAAACTCGCCAGCCAGGCGATCAACCTCGCGGTGCGCAGCGGCCACTCCCGCATCCCGGTCATCGGGGAGAACGTCGACGACATCGTCGGGGTGGTATACCTCAAAGACCTTGTGCAGCAAGCCGTTCAGTCCGGCGGCGGGCGCAGCGCGACCGTCGCCCAGGTGATGCGCCCCGCGGTGTTCGTGCCGGACTCCAAACCGCTGGATGCGTTGCTGCGCGAGATGCAGCGCGACCGCAACCACCTGGCGCTGCTGGTCGACGAGTACGGCGCGATCGCCGGCCTGGTCAGCATCGAGGACGTGCTGGAGGAGATCGTCGGCGAGATCGCCGACGAATACGACCAGGCCGAGACCGCGCCCATCGAAGACTTGGGGGACAAGCACTTTCGCGTCTCGGCGCGGCTGCCGATCGAAGACCTGGGCGAACTCTACGACGTGCACTTCGACGACGACCTCGACGTCGACACCGTGGGCGGCCTGCTCGCGCTGGAACTCGGCCGCGTCCCGCTGCCGGGCGCCGAGGTGGTGTCGCACGGCCTGCGCCTGCACGCCGAGGGCGGCACCGACCACCGGGGCCGCGTGCGCGTCGGCACGGTGCTGCTCAGCCCCGCCGAATCCGGCGAGTCGGCCGACGGCGAACGGGTCGAGCGTGATGACTGAAAAGTTCCACTCCGGCTTCGTGTGCCTGGTCGGCCGCCCCAACACCGGCAAGTCCACGCTGACCAACGCGCTGGTCGGCGCCAAGGTGGCCATCACGTCGAAGCGGCCGCAGACCACCCGGCACACCATCCGCGGCATCCTGCACCGACCGGACTTTCAGATCGTGTTGGTCGACACCCCGGGCCTGCACCGGCCGCGGACCCTGCTCGGCAAGCGGCTCAACGACCTGGTCCGCGACACCTACGGCGAAGTCGACGTCATCGGCCTGTGCATCCCGGCCGACGAGGCGATCGGGCCGGGCGACCGGTGGATCGTCGAGCAGATCCGTTCCACCGCGCCGAAGACCACCCTGGTCGGCATCGTCACCAAGATCGACAAGGTGCCCAAGGACCGGGTGGCCGCGCAGCTGGTCGCGGTGAGCGAGCTGCTGGGCGGCGCGTCGGAGATCGTGCCGGTCTCCGCGGCCACCGGGGCGCAGGTCGACGTCCTCATCGACGTGCTGGCCGCCGCGCTGCCCGTCGGCCCGGCGTACTACCCCGACGGCGAACTGACCGACGAACCCGAAGAAGTGTTGATGGCCGAGCTGATTCGCGAGGCGGCCCTGGAGGGGGTGCGCGACGAGCTGCCCCACTCACTGGCGGTGGTCATCGACGAGGTCAACCCGCGAGAGGACCGCGACGACCTGATCGACGTCCACGCGCTGCTCTACGTCGAGCGCGACAGCCAGAAAGGCATCATCATCGGCAAGGGCGGCGCCCGGCTGCGCGAGGTGGGCACCGCCGCGCGCGCCCAGATCGAAAAGCTGCTGGGCACCAAGGTGTACCTCGACCTGCGGGTCAAGGTCGCCAAGAACTGGCAGAGCGATCCCAAACAGCTTGGCCGGCTCGGCTTTTGATTGTCGAAGCTGGTGGACGTTTTCGTCGCACCGCGGCGGGTAGACGCCACGGCATGCCATACCAAGTGACTGAAGTTCAGAAGTACCTGTCGGGATTCGACTACCCCGGGTCGCCCCAAGACCTGGCCAAGCACGCCGAACAGCAGGGCGCCGACAAGGACCTCGTCGAGACGCTGCGCGGATTGAACAAGGGCAGTTTCGACGGTCCCAGCGCCGTCATGCACGAGCTGGGCGAACGAAACGCGCTCGGCGGCTCGAACTCCTAGGGTCGGCACGGCGATCCGGCGCCGAAGGTTTCGCGCCATCGGCGCCGGGTAGCCGCCGCGTATGACCCACCCACAACTGGCGCTGATCACCGGCGCATCCAGTGGCATCGGATTCGAGCTCGCCAAGCAATTCGCCCAGGCCGGTTACGACCTCGTCGTCGCCGCCGATGACGACGGCATCCACGACGTGCCTGCGAAGCTGGCCGAATTCGGCGTCGCGGTCCAACCCGTCCAGGTGGACCTGCGGACCCCGGAAGGCGTCGAGCACCTGTTTCAGAGCACGATCGAGGGCGACCGGATACTGGCCGCGGCGGCGCTCAACGCGGGCACCGGCCGGGGCGAGATGTTCCTCAAGAGCGAACTCGACGAGGACTTCAACATCATCGACCTCAACGTTCGCTCGACGGTGCACCTGGCCAAATTGGTGTTGCGGGACATGGCGAATCGCGACCGGGGCAAGCTGCTGTTCACCTCGTCCATCGTGGCCGGGATGCCCGGCCCGTACCAGCCGCTCTACAACGCGTCGAAGTCGTTCATCCAGTCGTTCGCCGAGGCGATCCGCCACGAGCTGCAGGACACCGCGATCACCGTCACCGCGCTGATGCCGGGTCCGACCGACACCAACTTCTTCCACCGCGCCAAGATGGAGGACTCGCTGATCGGCAAGATGCCCAAGGACGACCCGGCCAAGGTGGCTCGGCAGGGGTTCGAGGCGCTGATGCGGGGCGATCAGAAGGTGGTGGCCAGCTCGCTGTCGTCGAAGCTCATGGGGGCGGCCAACAGTGTGCTGCCCGACTCGGTGAAAGCCGCTGCGAACAAGGTCATTTCGAGGCCACTGAGTGGCTGAGTTCGGATTCTCGCCAAGTAGGGTTCGGCGGTCAGGCCAGCACGCGAACGGTGTGCAGCGACCGATCCGCCGCATCCGGGATGTTCATGCCGGCGGCTACGCCCGAGCGCAGGTAGTCGAGCACGGCGTCGTTGAGGCGCTCGCCGGGTACGACGGCGGGAATGCCGGGTGGGTACGGGGTGATTTGTTCGGCGGCGACGCGCCCCGCCGCTTGGGTTGCCGGCACCACTTCGACGCGCCCGAAGAAGGCGTCGAACGGCAGGCACACGGACTCCAGTTGTAGGTCGTCCGGTGAGGTCAGGTGGACCGGCGGCGGCGGGTCGAACCCATCGGTGGCTTTGCGCCACGACCGCAACGCGTCGAGCAGGCGAGCCCCGGTCGCATCGTCGTCCGCGAACGACAGCGTCGCCAGAATTCGGCGGTGATCGGTCATTCCCATGTCTGTGCGCGTGTGCTCCCGCAGCCAGTCGCCGGCCTGGTATCCGGAGGTGCCGGTTGCCGATACGTCGATCAGCACCTGCATCCGATCCAAGTCGTGCGAGGCCTGCACGCCGAGCAATTCGTCGTCCAGGACCTGCACGTCGGGGATGGTCTCGATCTCTGCGCGCAGTCGCCGCGCCAATTGCAGCGCCGAATCCAGCAGGTCGTGGCCGCGCTGCACCATCTGCCGGCGCCAGCCGTCCATGGCGGCGTACACCAAGACGTTGGGACTGGTCGTCATCAGCAGGTCTGCGCACGCCGACAGGCGGTCGGTGTCGATGAGGTCGCCCTGCACGTGAAAGACCGAGCCTTGCTCGAACCCCGCGCCCATCTTGTGGACGCTGACAACGCAGACGTCGGCGCCCGCGTCCATGGCCCAGGTTGGGAGGTCTTCGTGGAAAGGCAGGTGCGCGCCCCATGCCTCGTCGACAATCAATGGTTTCCCGCGGCGATGGCACCCCTCGGCGATGCCCGCGATGTCGGCGCAGGTGCCATACGGGCTCGGGCTGACCACGAGCGCCCCGGCGGCGTCAGGGTGTTGGTCCCACGCCGCCTCGACCTCCTCCGGCGACGGTGGGTGGGACATGTGCCGCGCGGCGTCCCAGCGGGGGGTGATCCAGCGTGGCTGCACACCGGAGAAGATCAGGCCGGCGACAATCGACTTGTGGCTGTCCCGAGGTACCAGCAGGCCGCCGTCGCCGCCGGCTACGGCCATCATCGCCGCCTTGACGGAAAGTGAACTGCCACAAGTGGAGAACCAGGCGATGTCGGCGCCCACGGCTGCGGCCATCAGGTCTTCCGCGTGGCGCAGGTAGCCATTACGGGTGCGGCGATCGTCCAGCCCGCCGCTGGCCAGCACGTCGTCGAGAAACGGTTCCCGGCCGAGCACCGCCAGCACGCGCTCATCGGTGCCGCGGCCTTGCCGGTGGCCCGGCGGGGTGAATCCGTAGCGGTCCTTCAAGCGGTAGTCGGCGAGCGCATCGAGCAACGGAGCCTTCGATTGATCCATCAATCAGGACTACCCGGTCGATCAGCGGGATAAAGCGCCTACGTCAGCGCCGCACCTCGAGCAGGCCGTGGTCGCGCACCGCCGCCATGGACAGCGTGCGGTAGCCGAATTCCTCGAACAACACGGTGCAGCGGTCTCGGTCGCCGCCGATCACCACCCCGTCGCCCCACTCACGATGACGCACGGCGGTGTCCACGGGCAACGCCGGCTCGTCGGGGCCGACCTCCTCCAGCCGGGCCGCGTGCGCGCAACGGTCGCAGTTCCCACAGGGGCCGCCCAACCGTTCGCCGAAGTAGGACAACAGGAAAACCCTTCTGCAGCCGCTCGACTCGGCGTACCCGCGCATCATCTCGACCCGGCTCGCGTCGACGCGCTCCCGCAGGTCCACGGTCCGCAGGGCGCGCGCGACCGCGTCATCGGTCGCCGCGTCCGTGCGCACCAGGCCCTTGCGGGTCGACCGGACCGCCCCCGCCTCGTCGAGCAGGTTGACGGCGTTGGTCAGCTTGCGGCCGCGCACGCCGAGCCGCTCGCGCAGCTGAGCCAGCTTCGTCGGGCGGGTCGTATCCAGGGCGTCATAGGCGGCGCGCAACAGCTCCTCGTCGGGGCGGCCGGTGGTGAAAAATCGTGCCAGGCCTAGGTCTTCGGGCCGATAGAACAGCAGCGCGAGCGCGTCCTCGCCGTCGCGGCCCGCCCGACCGATCTGTTGGTAGTAGCTGTCCAACGAATCGGGGATCGAGGCGTGCGCGACGAACCGCACGTTGGGTTTGTCGATGCCCATACCGAACGCCGACGTGGCCACCACGACCTCGTACTGGTCGTCGCGGAAGCTTGCGTGTACCTCGTCACGGTCGGCGGGGGCCATGCCCGCGTGGTACGACGCCGCTCGAATCCCCTTGTCACGCAGAGCCTCCGCGTAACTCTCGGCCTCCTTGCGGGTCGCGACGTAGAGCAGCCCGGGGCTGGGCAGCCCCGGGATCGCGTCGAGGACCGCGCGCTGTTTGTCTTTCGGGCTCAGGTGGCGTTCGACGGCTAGGTGCAGGTTGGGCCGATCGAAGCTGGTGACGACGACGACCGGGTCGCGCAGGCCGAGGCGGTCCACGATGTCGCGGCGGACCACCACCGACGCCGTCGCGGTGAGGGCGACGATCGGGATCGCCGCCCCGAGGTGCCGGAACACCTCGCCGAGCCGCCGGTAGTCGGGCCGAAAGTCGTGGCCCCAGGCCGAGACGCAGTGTGCCTCGTCCACGACGATCAGCGACACCTCCGCCCGGGTGAGCCGGCCGACCACGTCGTCGTTGGCCAGCTGTTCGGGGGAGACGAAGACGAAGTTCGCGTCGTGCCGGTCCACCGCCGCCCAGCCGCGGCGCCGCTCGGCGGCGCGCAGCCCGGAGTTGATCGCGACCGCGGTGCCCGCGCCATGCTCCTCGATGGCGGCGAGCTGGTCGTCCTGCAGGGCGATCAGCGGCGAAACCACCAGCGTCACACCGCCGGTCAGCAGGGTGGGCACCTGGTAGATCGCCGACTTGCCCGAACCCGTCGGCATCACGGCCAGCAGGTCGCGCCCGGCCAATACCGCCCGCATCGCGCTGCGCTGGTCGTCGGTCAGGCGTTCCCAGCCGAACCGCTCCCGTGCCACGGCATCGAGTTCGGCGGCGTCATGATCCGGTTTCCCCACTGCGCACACCTACCCGGTGCCGGGGTCGGCAAACGCTGTGCGCCCGAAGCGGTTCGGGTGTCAAAGCTGGTGTGGCGGCGCGCCGGCGGGCGGCGCGGCGTCGGTCCACCACATCATCGGTTGCCTGGTCGACCATCCGCACACCGCCTCCAGCTCGGCGGCCAGGGAGATCAGCAGGCCCTCGCTGTTCGCCGGTCCCATCAGCTGCACCCCGATGGGCAGACCCTCCGACGTGAACCCGGCCGGCACGTTGACCGACGGCCAGCCCAGCACGTTCCACGGGAACGTCAGCGGGCACGCGGCGATCATGGCGCGGTCGGTGCCGAAGCTGCCCAGCCGGTCGAAGGCGCGGGCCAGCGGCGGCGGTTGCGCGGTCGTCGGCGCCAACACCACGTCCACGATGTTGAAGATCGAACCGACCCGGCGCTGGTCGGCGGCTTCGTGGCGGCGCGCGCTGCGCAGGATGGCCTGTCCCAGCACGTGTCCCATGCGCAGGTTGGACAGGGTGCGCGGATCGAACACCACGCCGTCACCCAGTCGTTCCTCCCAGTCCCGCAGGCCCGCCGTCGACCGGGCCAGGAAGTCCCACGACAGCCGCATGCCGTAATCCGGATTGCCCGGGACCACGGTGTGACCGAGCAGTTCGAGTTGGTGCCCGACGGCCTTCGTGGCGGCCAGGATCTCGGGGTGCAGCTTGGGCCGCAGGCCGGTGTACGGGAACCGGGTGGACAGCGCGATGTTCAGCGGGCCAGGCGCCTTGCCGACGTAATCCGAGGCGGTGATCGGCGGGGGCTTGTGCCGGTCGCCCTCGACGTTTCCGGACGCGGCGTCGAGCACGAGCGCCGCGTCGGCGACGGTGCGGGCCAGCACGCCGTTGACGGTGATCCCGTTGAACGCCTCGGGCAACGGCCAGGTGGAGATGCGACCCCGCTGCGGCTTGATGCCGACCAGGTGCGTCCACGCCGCGGGGATCCGGATGCTGCCGGCGCCGTCGGAGCCGATCGCCGCGGTGACCAGCCCGGCGGCCACCGCGGCGGCACTGCCGCCCGACGATCCGCCCGGGGTGTGCCTGCGCGACCAGGGGTTGCGGGTGTGGCCGAAGCCCGGGCCGCTGGTGAACGGCCATTGGCCCAGTTCGCAGGTGTTGGTCTTGCCGACGATCACCGCCCCGGCGGCCTTGAGGCGGCGCACCACCTCCGAGTCGTGGGTGGCCGGGGCGACGTCTCCCTCGGTGCCGAAGGCGGTCGGCACGCCGGCGATGTCGACGTCGTCCTTGACCGCGATCGGGATGCCCAGCAACGGCGCGGTGTCGCCGGCCGCGCGCCGCCGGTCGGCCTCCGCGGCGTCGGCCAGGGCCGACTCGGTGAGCACCACCCGGAACGCGTTGAGCGTCGGCTGGCTGGCATGGATGGCGTGCAGCGAGCGCCCGACCAGTGTGGTGGACGTCACCGAGCGGCTGGCCAGCTGGTACAGCAGGTCGGTCAGGGTGGGCAGACGGCGCTGGCCGGGGCCGGAATCCGAGCCGGAAAGGGCCCCGAAACCGGACCCGGAAGCGCCAATCACGGGGTACGAGACTAACGGCGCGGATCCCCGTAATGTCGCGGCGGGGTGCAAAACTATTGTGATGCGGCTGTACCGAGACCGAGCTGTTGTGCTGCGCCAGCACAAGCTCGGCGAAGCCGACCGGATCGTCACCCTGTTGACCCGTGACCACGGGCTGGTCCGGGCGGTGGCCAAGGGCGTGCGGCGCACCCGCAGCAAATTCGGTGCCCGGCTGGAGCCGTTTGCCCATATCGACGCGCAACTGCACCCCGGCCGCAACCTCGACATCGTCACCCAGGTCGTGTCGATCGACGCCTTCGCCACCGACATCGTCAGCGACTACGGCCGGTACACCTGCGGGTGCGCGATGCTGGAAACCGCCGAGCGGCTCGCCGGCGAGGAGCGGGCGCCCGTCCCGGCGCTGCACCGCCTCACGGTGAGCGCCTTGCGGGCGGTGGCCGACGGCCGCCGGTCGCGGGAGCTGCTGCTGGACGCCTACCTGCTGCGCGCGATGGGCATCGCCGGGTGGGCCCCGGCGCTCACCGAGTGCGCCCGCTGTGCCACCCCGGGCCCGCACCGGGCGTTTCACGTCGGCGCGGGCGGCAGCGTCTGCGGTCACTGCCGCCCGGCCGGTGCGACCACGCCGCCCCCGGGGGTGCTGGACCTGATGTCCGCGCTGCACGACGGCGACTGGGACTTCGCCGAACAGACACCGCAGGCGCACCGCAGCTATGTCAGCGGGTTGGTCGCCGCGCATCTGCAATGGCATCTGGAGCGCCAGCTCAAGACGTTGCCCCTGGTCGAGCGGACGTATCGCATCGACCGCACCATCGCCGAACGGCGCGCGGCGCTGATCGGGCAGGATAGCGACTGTGGTTGACGGGACGACTCTGCGCGCCGTGATCACACCCGTCGCACCGGCACCTGTGTCGGGCCGGCATGCGTTGTGCCCGCCTCACAGCGACAACCGCGGGACGCCGAGACTTGTCGCTGCGAGGCGGGCACAACGCCACCGTGTTCCCCACCCGAGGCCAGCGGGGCGTGAGTGACCACTAGCCGCTTCCCGCAGCTGCCCCCGGCGCCCGACGACTACCCGGTGTTCCCCGACAAGTCGACCTGGCCCGTCGTCTTCCCGGACCTGCCGCCGTCTCCAGGTGGGGGGCCCAGCCGGCCGCCGCAGCACGTCTCCAAGGCCGCCGCGCCGCGCATCCCGGCGGAGCGCCTGCCCCGGCACGTGGCCATCGTGATGGACGGCAACGGCCGGTGGGCCACCGAGCAGGGACTGACCCGCACCGACGGCCACAAGGCCGGCGAGGCGGTGGTCATCGACATCGTCTGCGGTGCAATCGAAATCGGCGTCAAGTGGTTGAGCCTGTACGCCTTTTCCACCGAGAACTGGAAGCGCTCGCCCGAGGAGGTTCGCTTCCTGATGGGCTTCAACCGGGACGTGGTGCGCATGCGTCGGGTCAACCTGCGGGCGATCGGGGTAAAGATCCGCTGGGTGGGTTCGCGGCCACGCCTGTGGCGCAGCGTCATCAACGAACTGGCGATCGCCGAGGAGATGACCAAGGACAACGACGTCATCACCGTCAACTATTGCGTCAACTACGGCGGCCGCGCCGAAATCGCCGAGGCCACAAAGCAAATCGCCCAACTGGCAGCGGCCGGCCGGCTGAACCCGCAGCGCATCACCGAGTCGACGGTGGCCCAGCACCTGCAACGCCCCGACATCCCCGACGTCGACCTGTTCTTGCGGACCTCGGGGGAGCAGCGGTCCAGCAACTTCATGCTGTGGCAGGCGGCCTACGCCGAGTACATCTTCCAGGACAAGCTGTGGCCCGACTACGACCGCCGCGACCTGTGGGCGGCCTGCGAGGAATACGCCGCGCGCAACCGTCGATTCGGGAGCGCGTGATGCCCTCGCTACAACAACGCCTGCCCTCGGTGCTCGCCGACGTCGTCGCGTTCGTGCGGGAGGACGACGGCGCGCTGACCGTGCGGCACGACGGAACCATCGCCTCGCTGCGGGTGGTCAACATCGCCGAGGACCTCGACCTGATCTCGCTCACCCAGATCCTGGCGTGGGACCTGCCGCTGACCAAGAAGGTGGCCGACCAGGTGTCGGCGGCCGCGCGCGACACCAACTTCGGCAGCGTCACGCTGATCGAGAAGGCGAAAAAGGCTGCGGTGCAACGCAACTCGAGCAGGGGGGCGTCGAAGACCGCCGACGTGATGCTGCGTTACAACTTCCCCGGCGCCGGCCTCACCGACGAGGCGCTGCGCACCCTGATCCTGCTGGTGCTCGACACCGGCGCCGGAATCGGGCGCACTCTCACCGCCTGACACGCCACGAATCACCGGCAGTCGGCGCAGGTCCCGAAGATCTCGATGGTGTGGCTGACGTCGGAGAAGCCGTGCTTGGCCGCCACCTCGGCCGCCCACTGCTCGACCTCGTGGTCGCCCACCTCGATGGTGGCGCCGCAGTCGCGGCACACCAGGTGATGGTGGTGGTGCTCGGAGCAGCGCCGGTAGACCGACTCCCCGGTGTCGGTGCGCAGCGTGTCGATCAGGCCGGCCGCGGCCATCGACTGCAACGTCCGGTAGACGGTGGTCAGCCCGATGTTCTCGCCCCGCTGCCGCAGCTCGTCGTGCAGTTCCTGGGCCGAGCGGAATTCGTCGAGGGTCTCCAGCAGCGTGGCGATCGCCGCCCGCTGGCGGGTGGAGCGGACGCTCGCTTCAGCCATCGGCGCCGCTCTCCTCCGCAAGCGGGGGGTGCCCCCACCTCATCGGTTCGCTCTGCATCGTCGCCGGGGTGCTCATGGCGCGTCCTCGCCGGCGTGCGCGACGGCGTCGACCACGATGTGCGCCAGGTGATGGTCGGCCAGCCGGTAGAGCACCTCGCGGCCCGACCGTTCGCCGGTGACCACGCCGGCCGCCTTGAGGATCTTGAGGTGCTGGCTCACCAGCGGTTGCGGCACGCCCAGCGCGTCGACCAGCTCGTGCACGCAGCGGTGCGACTCGCGCAGCTGCAGCACGATCGCGATCCGCACGGGCGCGGCCAGCGCGCGCAGCAGTTCGCCGGCCGCGTCGAGGATCTCCCGCGGCGGCGGGACCGGGTAGTCGGTCAGGCCGGATAGGCCCGCCTCGAGCGCGCCGTGATCGTGCGCGTCGACCTCCAGCGCCATGCCGCCGGCACCGGGCGGGGTGGCGGCCGCCGGCGAGGGCGCGGCATGAGCACCCCGGCGACGATGCAGAGCGAACCGATGAGGTGGGGGCACCCCCCGCTTGCGGAGGAGAG
>NZ_LZKC01000212.1:0-11314 GCF_001672685.1 Mycobacterium sp. E2462 | reverse complement strand
GTGATCGCCGTCCTCGACAATGGGCTGGAAGCCACCGCGATCACCGAACACGCCGGCCCGTTCTGGAGTGGGCGCGCGCTGGGCCTGCAGAACACCGGCCAGCGGCTCACCGCCGCGGCGGGGCCGCCGGTGGTCGGCGCGACGATCATGGCGGCCGGGTATCCGGCGGCATGGGCGCTGTGCGCGCTGTTTCCGCTGGCCGCGGTCGCACTGGTGCCCAGCGACTCCGGTTCCACTCAGCGGGATCGCAAATGCCTCGTCGGCGCGCGGGTGGCGCAATAGCTGAACCGTCCCCGGTTTTCGCTGGTCGCCGTCATGCGCTGCCCGGCGCAATGCGTCGCCCGGCCGTTTTCGGTGCCCGCAGCGCGCCCGGAAAACGCCCCTGAGCTGCGTTAGCGTGACTCCCGTGGCGCACCCCATACCCCTCGGAGGACACCGGGCCGACCGTGCCCGGCGGGTGGCCGACGTGCTGCGCCAGCAGATCCACGCCGGGGCATACCCCGAAGGGCTGCCGGCCGAGCAGGAGCTGGCCGCCGAGTTCTCGGTGTCGCGCAACACGGTTCGCGAGGCGTTGGCCGTCCTCAAGCACGAGGGACTGATCGATCGCGGCCCCAAGGTCGGCACCCATGTGGCGCAACGCAAGTACGACCACGGCCTCGACGCGCTGCTGGGGCTCAAGGAGACGTTCAAGGACCTCGGCGAGGTCCGCAACGAGGTGCGGGCCGCAATGCTCGTCACCGCCCCGCCGTCGGTGGCGCGCCGGTTGCGGCTGCAGCCCGGCGAACAGGCGGTGTTCGTCGAGCGGTTGCGTTACCTCGGCGAGCTGCCGCTCAGCCTGGACCTGACCTACCTGGCCCCGCAGGTCGGCCGGGGGGTCCTCGAATTCCCGCTCGAAGACAACGACCTGTTCGCGCTCATCGAGCAGGTCAGCGGGCAGCCGCTGGGCTCGGCGTCGCTGGCGCTGGAGGCCATTCCCGCCGACGCACACTCGTCGGCCACCTTGCAGGTGCCCGACGGCGCGTCCCTGCTGATGCTCGAGCGGCTTACCAGCCTGGCCGACGGCACGCCCGTCGACCTGGAATACATCCGCATGCGTGGTGACCGAATCACCATGCGCGGCAGCCTGAAACGGAGTGACGCATGACCCTGATCCACAACAGCCGCGCCGACGTGCCGGTGACCATCGACGAGTCGTTGTGTATCGACGGCTGCACGCTGTGCGTGGAGGTCTGCCCGCTCGACGCGCTGGCCATCAACCCCGACACCGGCAAGGCGTACATGCACGTCGACGAGTGCTGGTACTGCGGCCCCTGCGCGGCCCGCTGCCCCACGGGCGCGGTCACCGTCAACATGCCCTATCTGCTTCGCTGAAAACCCCTCACCCGCAAGGCCTTTGACATGAAACGACACGCCGCCCGGCTGGCGTCGGTCCTGTTCGCCGTGGCCATGGTCGCGTCCGGTTGCTCGCTGGAGTCCTTCTCGCAGTCCTCCGGCGTGGTGAACGTGGTCGTCGGATACCAGTCCAAGACCATCAACACCGTCACCGCGGGCACGCTGCTGCGCACGCAGGGTTACCTCGAGCACCGGCTCGCCGACATCACCGCCCGCACCGGCACCAAATACGCGGTGCGGTGGCAGGATTACGACACCGGCGCCCCGATCACCGCGCAGATGCTGGCCGAAAAGATCGACATCGGGTCGATGGGCGACTACCCGATGCTCATCAACGGCTCCAAGACGCAGGCTAACCCGTTGGCACGCACCGAGATGGTGTCCATCACCGGCTACAACCCCAAGGGTGCGCTGAACATGGTGGTGGTGTCGCCGGACTCGCCGGCGACCGGCCTGGCCGACCTCGCCGGCAGCAAGGTCTCGGCCAGCGTGGGGTCGGCCGGCCACGGCACCCTGGTGCGGGCGTTGGCCAAGGCCGGCATCAGCGGTGTCGAGGTGCTCAACCAGCAGCCGCAGGTCGGCGCGTCGGCCCTGGAATCGGGCCAGGTGAAAGCGCTTTCGCAGTTCGTTGCGTGGCCGGGCCTGCTGGTCTACCAGGGCAAGGCCAAGCTGCTCTACGACGGCGCCGAACTCAACCTGCCCACCCTGCACGGCGTGGTGGTGCGCCGCTCGTACGCGTCGGCCCACCCGGAGGTGCTCGCCGCCTTCCTGCAGGCGCAGCTCGACGCCACCGACTTTCTCAACGGGAAACCGCTCGAGGCCGCCCGCATCGTCGCGCAGGGCAGCGGGTTGCCGCAGGAAGTGGTCTACCTCTACAACGGGCCCGGGGGCACCTCGTTCGACCCCACGCTCAAGCCCTCGCTCATCGAGGCGCTCAAAAGCGATGTGCCGTACCTGAAGTCGATCGGCGACTTCGCCGACCTGAACGTGGACCGCTTCGCCGTCGACGAGCCGCTGCGCGCGGTGTTCACCGCGCGCGGCCTCGACTACGGTGCCGCGCGGGCGCGCAGCACCAACCCGTCCACCCTGACCGGTGACCCCGCGCTGGCGAGCGAACTATGGCTGGACGGTGCCGACGCGACGCAGACCGTCGCCAACCCCACCGCGCTGCTGCGCGCCGTGCGCGACGCGCTGGGCCGGGGCGCCAAGGTGCGGGCGGCCTACGTGCCCGACGCCGAACTCGGCACCCGCTGGTTCGCGGACAAGGCGTTCTGGGTCAAGGACGGCCCGAACTATCTGCCCTTCGGCACCGTCGCCGGGGCCAACCGGTACCTCGCCGGCCATCCCGGCGGCGTCTCGACGAATTACCAACAAGCACTCGGAGGTTCGGTATGACGACCCAAGTGGTGGCCGACCAAGTCCTCGGCGTCGTCTCGACGCCGGCGTTGACCCGGCCGCGGCGGCGCGCCGGGCGCTGGCAGTCCCGGCTGCTGCGGCTGGCGTCGGTGGCCGCCGCGATCGGGCTGTGGCAGTTGCTCACCGCGGGCAAGGTGCGGCTGCTGCTGCGCTTCGACACGTTGCCCACCGTCACCGAAATCCTGCACGCGCTGCAGCGGCGGCTCGGCGCCGGTGACTACTGGCTGGACCTGGCGCAGTCGCTGCTGCGGATCCTGACCGGTTTCGGGGTGGCCGCGGTGGTGGGCGTCGCCACCGGCGTGCTGCTCGGCCGGTCGCGGGTGTTCGCCGATGTCTTCGGCCCGCTGGCCGAGCTGGCCCGCCCCATCCCGGCCATCGCCATGGTGCCGGTGGCGATCCTGCTGTTTCCGACCGACGAGGCCGGCATCGTGTTCATCACCTTCCTCGCGGCCTACTTTCCGATCATGGTCAGCACCCGGCACGCGGTGCGCGCGCTGCCCACCCTCTGGGAGGACTCGGTGCGCACCCTGGGCGGTGGCCGCGTCGACGTGCTCACCCAGGTGGTGCTGCCCGGCATCCTGCCGGGCGTCTTCGGCGGCCTGTCCGTGGGCATGGGTGTGGCGTGGATCTGCGTGATCTCCGCCGAGATGATCTCGGGCCGTCTCGGCGTCGGCTACCGCACCTGGCAGGACTACACGGTGCTGGCCTACCCGCAGGTGTTCGTCGGCATCATCACCATCGGCGTGCTCGGGTTCGCGACGTCGGCGACCGTCGAACTGATCGGCCGGCGGGTCACCCGGTGGCTGCCGCGCGCGCAGGAGGGACAGCGATGACCGCCACCGGCATGAGCCTCGAACTGGACCGAGTTCGGTTGTCCTACAACGGGCCCGCCGTCATCGACGGGTTGAGCCTGGCGGTGCGGCCGGGGGAGATCCTGGTCCTCACCGGGCCCTCGGGCTGCGGCAAGTCGACGGTGCTGCGGGCGCTGGCGGGGCTGCTGGCCCCCGACGCCGGCCGGGTGCTGGCCGACGGCGCGGAGGTCGGCACCACCTCCGGTGACCGGGGCATGGTGTTCCAGGACAACGCGCTGCTGCCCTGGCGCACGGTGCGGTCCAACATCGAGCTGGCGCTGCGGCTGCGCGGGGTGCCTCGCGCCGGACGGCGCGAGGCGGCCGAGCGGTGGATCGCCGAGCTCGGGCTCACCGGCTTCGGCCACTACCTGCCCAAGAGCCTGTCGGGCGGCATGCGCCAGCGCGTGCAGTTGGCCCGCGGCCTGGCGGGGGCGCCGCGCGCCGTGATGATGGACGAGCCGTTCGGCGCGCTGGACACCCAGACCCGCGCGGCCATGCAGCGGCTGCTCATCGACACCTGGCGCACCCACCCGACCACCATCGTGTTCGTCACCCACGACGTCGACGAGGCGTTGGCGCTGGGAGACCGCGTGGTCGTGCTGGGCCGCGCGGGTGAGCCGGTGCGCGCGTCGATCGAGGTGCCGAATCCGCGCGGCGACGCCGCACCCGACGGGTTGCGCGCGCAGATCATCGCGGCGCTCAACCACATCGAGGCGGCGGCATGACCGAGATCCCCGATCCCGCCACCCCGGTGCGGCTCGACTGTGACGTGCTCGTCATCGGCGGCGGCACCGCCGGCACCATGGCGGCGCTGTCGGCGGCCGAAAACGGCGCGCAGGTGCTGCTGCTGGAGAAGGCCCATGTGCGGCACTCCGGCGCGCTGGCGATGGGCATGGACGGGGTCAACAACGCCGTCATCCCGGGCAAGGCCGAGCCCGAGGACTACGTCGCCGAGATCACCCGCGCCAACGACGGAATCGTCAACCAGCGCACCATCTACCAGACCGCGACCCGCGGGTTCGCGATGGTGCAGCGGCTCGAGCGTTACGGCGTGAAGTTCGAAAAGGACGAGCACGGCGAGTATGCGGTGCGCCGGGTACACCGCTCGGGCTCCTACGTGCTGCCCATGCCCGAAGGCAAGGACGTCAAAAAGGCGCTGTACCGAGTGCTGCGGCAGCGCTCGATGCGGGAGAAGATCCAGATCGAGAACCGGCTGATGCCGGTGCGGGTGCTGGTCGACGGAGGCCGGGCCGTTGGCGCCGCGGCGCTGAACACGCGCACCGGCGAGTTCGTCACGGTGGGCGCCAAGGCGGTGATCCTGGCGACGGGGGCGTGCGGTCGGTTGGGCCTGCCCGCGTCGGGTTACCTGTACGGCACGTACGAGAACCCGACCAACGCCGGCGACGGGTATTCGATGGCCTACCACGCCGGGGCGGAGCTGTCGGGAATCGAGTGTTTCCAGGTCAATCCGCTGATCAAGGACTACAACGGGCCCGCCTGCGCCTACGTGGCCAACCCGTTCGGCGGGTATCAGGTCAACGCGGTGGGCGAGCGGTTCGTCGACTCCGACTACTGGTCGGGGCAGATGATGGCCGAGGTCAAGAGCGAGATCGACTCGGCCCGCGGGCCCATCTATCTGAAGGTCTCGCACCTGTCGGACGAGACGCTGACGTCGCTGGAAAACATCCTGCACACCACCGAGCGGCCCACCCGCGGCACGTTCCACGCCAACCGCGGCCACGACTACCGCACCCACGACATCGAGATGCACATCTCCGAGATCGGCCTGTGCAGTGGGCATTCGGCGTCGGGGGTGTGGGTCGACGAACACGCCCGCACCACGGTTCCCGGGCTGTACGCGGCGGGGGATTTGGCGTGCGTCCCGCACAACTACATGATCGGGGCGTTCGTCTTCGGTGACCTCGCCGGCACCCACGCCGCGGGTACACTTGCCGAAGTGGCTGCGCCGCAACGCCTTCCGGAGGACCAGCTGCGCGCCGCGCACGAGCTGATCTACGCTCCGTTGCGGCATCCCGACGGCCCGCCGCAGCCGCAGGTCGAGTACAAGCTGCGCCGCTTCGTCAACGACTATGTGGCCCCGCCGAAGACGGCGGCCAAGCTGTCCATCGCGGTGCGCACGTTCGAGCGGATGCGCGCCGAAATCGACGAGATGGGCGCCCGCACGCCACACGAGTTGATGCGCGCGGTGGAAGTGTCGTTCATCCGGGACTGCGCCGAGATGGCGGCCCGTTCGTCGTTGACCCGCACCGAGTCTCGCTGGGGCCTTTACCATGACCGCGCCGATTTGCCCGGCCGCGACGACGTTCAGTGGGGCTACCACCTGAACCTGCGCAAGGCTGAGGGCGGCGACATGGTGTTCCTCAAGCGGCCGGTGGCGCCGTACCTGGTGTCGGTGCCGGAGTTCGACGGCCTGCCGCCGGTCGACCGGACGGTGCACCAGGTGGAGCAGCCGCCGCTGATCGGCGGCCAGGCGCCCGCAGGGTCGCCGATCGTCTCGCGCGCCCCGGCCGTCGAGCCGCCGTCGCCACGCATCGCCGAGGTGCTGGCGCTCGAGGAACCGTCGATCGATCAGCTGCGGCCGTACCTGGCCGACGAGGATCCGGGGGTGCGGCGTACCGCGGTGGCCACGCTCACCGAGCACATCCCCGACGGGTACGCACCCGCCCTGTTCGCGGCGCTGGACGACCCCGACGCCGCGGTCCGCCGCACCAGCGCCGAGGGCATCCGCGAGCTGGTCGAGGTGCTGCCCGATCCCGGCGGGGCGCAACCTTATCTGGAGTCCGCGGACACGGTGGTCCGCGCGGCCGCGGTGTATCTGTTGGCCGCGCGACGCGCCGGCGATAACGCCCAATACCGCCGGGCCGTGACCGATTCCGATCACCGGGTGCGGATCGAGGCGGTGCGGGCGCTGGTCTCGGTCGACGACGTCGACGGCGTGGTCGCGGCGGCCCGCGACGAGAACCGCGAGGTGCGGATCGCGGCCGCGGCCGGGTTGGCGACGCTGGGCGGCGGCGCCGACGCCGTGCGCGCTCTGATCGCCGACCCGGACCCCCTGGTGCGCGCGGCGGCGCTCGCCGCGCTGGGCGCATTGGGTTGTGGCGACGGCGATGTCGCGGCGATCAAGCAGGCGCTGCGGGCGCCGGCCTGGCAGATCCGGGAGGGCGCGGCGCGGGCGCTGGCCGGCGCCGCGGCCAACGTGGCGGTGCCGCTGCTGGCCGAGTCGCTGGTCGACGCGCACCTCGACGTGCGCAAGGCTTCGGTGCTCAGCCTGACCAAGTGGGCCGGCGAGCCCGCGGCGCGCGACGCGCTCGGGATTGCGCTCAAGGACAGCGATGCCGACGTGCGCGCCTACGCGCGCCGGGCGCTCGACGAGGCCGCGTTCGCCGACAACCGGTGAGTCAGCGCAGGATCTTGGCGTAGAGCAGGCTGTCCTGCGGTTCGGGCCCCATGGTGGGGTAGACGGCGTGCCGGGCCAGCCGGCCCTCGAGGAAGAAGCCGGCGCGCTCAAGCAGCCGCGCGGAGCGCGTGTTATCGACGCTGCAGGTGGCCCAGACGCGGTACACATCGCGGTCGGCGTCCAGGGCGGTGAGAAGCATGTCCAGCACCTCGGCCATCAGCCCCTTGCCCCACCAGCGGCGGCCCAGGCAGTACCCGATCTCGACGGAGTGCGCGGCGCTGCGCCGGCAGCTCGCCAGCCCGACGACCTCGCCGCGGTGCCGCGACTCGATGACCCAGGTCCGCTCGTCCGCGCTGGCGTTGAGCTTCTCGGTGATCACCCGCCGGGTCGCCGCGACGTCGGGGTGCGGGGCCCAGAGCAGGTACTTGGTGACTTGCGGGTCGCGGGCCACCCGCTGAAACAGCGCGCCGGCGTCTTCGAGCGTGGGCGGCCGCAGCAGCAGCCGCGGCCCGGTGATGCGTTCCGGCGGGTAGTCGGGCACGGCTACAGGCCGAGCGCTTGGTAGGTGCGGCGGACGAATTTCGGTTGTGCCGTGCGCAGTTTCGCCAGTGACGTGTTGCCCGCGACGGCCGTGGCCGCGTCGACGGTCAGGTCGGGAAGGTTCTGGATCAGATACAGCAGGATCAGGTCCGCGCCCGGATCGGCCTGCCACCACGTCCCGTAGGCGCCGGGCCAGCTGAACGTTCCCAGGCCGCCCGGCCCGAACAGCGGCACGCTCTTGACGGGATCGGTGACCACCGAGAGGTTCAGCCCGAAGCCGCGGCCCACCCAGTACGGGGCGCCCAGGAAGTTGTGCCGCTTCTGCTCGTCGGTGAGGCGGTCGGTGCGCATCAGGCGGACGGATTCTTCGGACAGCACCCGCACGCCGTCGACGGTCCCGCCGCCGAGCAGCATCCGGACGAATCGCAGATAGTCGTCGGCGGTCGACCACAGGCCGCCGCCGGCGTTGCAGAACGCCTGCGGGGTGATGTGGGGCGGCCCCATGACGCCGTGGTGCAGGCGGCTCTGCTCGTCCAACGAATACATGGTCGCCGCGCGGCGGCGCGCCTCGGGGGAGACGTAGAAGCCGGTGTCGGGCATGCCGGCCGGACCCAGGACCCGCTCGTCGAGGACTTCGTGGAACGGCTTGCCCTCGATGCGGGACGCGATGACACCCAGCAGGTCGATGGAGTGGCTGTAGGTGACGCGCTCGCCCGGTTGATGCACCAGCGGCAGCCGGGCTAGCTCGGCCACCCAGGCATCGGGGCCCTGGTTGAACGGCAGCCGCAGGTAGGCCTTGGAGATCGGGCCGGACACCGAGAAGCCGTAGGCCAGCCCGCTGGTGTGGGTGAGCAGGTCCTCGATCAGGATGGTGCGCGCCGCGGGATGGGTGCGGTCCAGCGGACCGAGCGGGTCGTCGAGCACGCGCAGGTCGGCCAGTTCCGGCGCCCAGCGTGTCACCGGGTCCTTCAGCGTCAGTTTGCCGTCGTCGACCAGGCTCATCACCACCGCCACGGTGATCGGCTTCGTCATCGACGCGATCCGAAACAGCGTGTCCCGCTGCATCGGCAGCCCCGCTTCGACGTCGCGGTAGCCGATCTCGTTGACCTGCAGCATTTCTCCGCGCTGCCAGACCGCCGTCACCGCTCCGGCGAGGAAGCCGGCGTCGCACACTTCGCGGATGGACGCCTGGTTGAGGTCCAGGTTCACCCGGTTCAGGTTAGTGGGCGTCCCGGACGGGGCGGCGGGGAGTCAACGGGTGGCGCGGGCGCCGGGCCGCATCGCCACCCGGATGCAGTTGTCCTCTTTGTTCTTGAACAGGTCGTACGCGCGCACCCCGTCCTCGAGCGAAAGGTCGTGGGTGATCAGCTTGGCGGGGTCGAGGTCGCCCTGCTCGACGTAGTCGAAGAGCCGCTGCATGTAGCGCTGACCGTGCTGCTGCGCGGTTTTCATCGTCAGGCCCTTGTTGGTCAGCACTCCCATGGGGAACTTGTCGGTCAGCCCATACACCCCGAGCACCGACACCACCCCGCCCTTGCGGCACGCCAGGACGGCCTGACGCAACGCGGTGGCACGGTCGGTCTCCAGGCGCAGCATCTGCTTGGCCCTGTCGTAGAGCTGCTGGACGCCGGTGCCGTGCCCCTCCATGCCGACCGCGTCGATGCAGGCGTCGGGCCCGCGGCCGCCCGTCAGCTCGCGCAGCGTCTCGTGCACGCTGTCGACCGCCTCGTAGTTCACGGTTTCGAGGCCGAACTCGTTGCGCGCCAAGGCCAATCGCTCCGGGATTCGGTCGATGACGATGGCCCGGTCGGCGCCGAGCAGCAACGCGCTGCGCGCGGCCATCAGGCCGACGCCGCCGGCGCCCCACACCGCGACGGTGTCGCCGCCCGCGATGTCGCAGAAGTCGGCGCCCATGAAGCCGGTGGGCACCGCGTCGGACAAAAACAGCGCCTGTTCGTCGGTGATGTCGCCGGGGATCGCGAAGCAGTTCGCGTCCCCGAACGGCACCCGCACGTATTCGGCGTGCGAGCCCGCGTACCCGCCGAAGGGATGTGTGTAGCCGTAGATCCCGCCGGAGGGGTAGCCCAGCAGCGGCTGCTGCAGTTCGGCGTTCGGATTGGTGGTGTCACAGCACGAATAGAGTTCGTGCTCGCAATACCAGCAGCGGTCGCAGGCGATGAACGACGGCACCACCACGCGGTCGCCCACCTTGGTGTCGCGCACCTCGGCGCCGGTTTCGGTGACCACGCCCATGAACTCGTGACCGAACACGTCGCCTTCGCGCATGCCGGGCAGGTAGCCATCGATGAAGTGCAGGTCCGACCCGCAGGTGGTGGTGAGCCGGACCTCGACGATGACGTCGTGGGGATTGAGGATCTTCGGGTCGTCGACGGTCTGGACCGAGAGGTCGTTGACGCCGTTCCAGCACAGTGCGCGCATGGTTGCCTTTCGTTACCGCGCGGAGGCCCGCGCGCTCGGGTTGGACCGCAGGGTCGGCACCTCGCCGGTCTGCATGAGCGCGCGCAGCCGGTAGAGCACCTTGTAGGCAGCCGCCCCGGCCAGCAGGCCGGGGGCGGGCGTCGTGGCGCGCAGGGTGACCTCGGTGCCCAGGTCGTGCGGCGCGGCCCGGTAGCTGATGGTGAGTTCGCTGCCGTCACCGACGAAGCCGACGCCGTCCTCCCGGGTCACCATGCGCGACTCCCAGGTGGCGTCGGGTCCTTCGAGCAGCCGCCAGCGGTACCGGTCGTCGCCGGACGCCTCGACCTCCGCGATGTCGCCCAACACCACCGACAGCTGCAGCGGATCACGCCAGAACTGCGCGATCCGGTCGACCGGGCAGGCGATGGTGACCGTCTGCGCGGTCGCCCGGGGCGGTTGGGCGTCCACCACCTTCTTCGCGGCCTCCTTGACCGAGCCCACGACTTTGTCCCTCGCGACGTCTAGATAGCCCACGCTTACTCCCTCCGTCGGGGCAGGCGGTACCCGGGCGCGCAACGGTCAAACGGCGCCTCGGGGAGTCGTCGTCTGCTGGCCGGTCAATCGGCCCCGCCGCCCCCGAGGTGGGCCCCTGCTAACAGCGCGAAAAATTTGTTTTCGCCCGTGTTAATGCCGTCGGCGTCAGTGGTCGCGAGTCGACGCTTGCCGGGCGGCCTGGGGTGCGCCCCAACGCCCGCGAAACCGGCTGCGCCACAGCCGATCCCGGGGATTCGCCGCTTCCCGTCGGCAAAGGTTGGGGAACGCGAAGTGCCGCAAGCGTCCGTCAACCGGAGCGACTACAGTTTCGAGTTGTGACTAAGCGACAAGCCAAGCCCGCGGCCGCGTGGTGCGCCTGCGTGTCCGCGCTGGTTTTCGCTGTGGGCGGCGTCACGGCGGTGCTGACGGCGACCGATGCCGCCGCGGCCCAACCCGTTATCTGCTTCATCGGCGTCAACTGCGGGTGTACGCGAAACTGCAACCCGCCGCACACGTTTGCCCCGGGCAGCGTCGACGCCCCGCCACCTCCGGCGCCCGAGACCATGACGTGGGCGACGGCGCTGCTGCCGGTGGCGCAGGGCGTCGAGGTGTGCGCGGCGCCCACGGCGCCGCCGAAACCACACTCCGCCGCTGCGCGGCGACGCCGGTTAGGGGTTCGGCGACGGGGGCCGCGCGGGGGCGGGCGGCGGAGGGGGCGGGGCGTCGACGCTGCCCGGGGCAAACG
>NZ_LZKC01000211.1:0-3388 GCF_001672685.1 Mycobacterium sp. E2462 | reverse complement strand
CCCCGACACCGTCATGCTGGTTGAGCTTAGGGCGCCCGGCGGCGACCGTGGGGCGCGAACGTCGATTCGGGTACGCGCGGCGGCGGAGTCGGGTGAGGCGACCCTGGCCAACCAACAGGTTGGCCGGGCCCCCTGTTAGGGTGGATCGGGCCCTACTCTGTAGACGGACCCACACCCTTAGATTGCGAACAGGAACTTCACATGTCCGAAGAAGCTTTCATCTATGAGGCCATCCGCACCCCGCGCGGCAAGCAGCGCAACGGGTCGCTCAACGAGGTCAAGCCGGTCAACTTGGTCGTCGGGCTGGTCGACGAGCTGCGCCGGCGCAACCCCGACCTCGACGAAAACCTGATCAGCGACCTGATCCTCGGCGTGGTCTCGCCCGTGGGCGACCAGGGCGGCGACATCGCCCGCACCGCGGCGCTGGTCGCCGGGCTGCCGGAGACCACCGGCGGCGTGCAGCTGAACCGGTTCTGCGCGTCGGGCCTCGAGGCCGTCAACACGGCCGCGCAGAAGGTGCGGTCCGGCTGGGACGACCTGGTGCTGGCCGGCGGCGTCGAGTCGATGAGCCGCGTCCCGATGGGCTCCGACGGCGGCGCCTGGGCGACCGATCCGGAGACCAACTACCGCCTCGGCTTCGTCCCGCAGGGCATCGGCGCCGACCTGATCGCCACCCTCGAGGGCTTCTCCCGCGAGGACGTCGACCGCTACGCGCTGCGCTCGCAGGAAAAGGCGGCCGCCGCGTGGTCGGGCGGCTACTTCGCCAAGTCGGTCGTGCCGGTGCGCGACCAGAACGGCCTGGTCATCCTCGACCACGACGAGCACATGCGGCCGGACTCCACGCTGGAGGGCCTGGGCAAGCTCAAGACCGCGTTCGACGGCGTCGGTGAGATGGGCGGCTTCGACGACGTGGCGCTGCAGAAGTACCACTGGGTGGAAAAGATCAACCACGTCCACACCGGCGGCAACAGCTCCGGCATCGTCGACGGCGCCGCGCTGGTGCTGGTCGGCTCGGAGGCCGCGGGCAAGTCGCAGGGCCTGACCCCGCGGGCGCGGATCGTGGCGACCGCCACCAGCGGCTCCGACCCGGTCATCATGCTGACCGGCCCCACCCCGGCCACCCGCAAGGTGCTGGACCGCGCCGGCCTGACGGTCGACGACATCGACCTGTTCGAGCTCAACGAGGCCTTCGCGTCGGTGGTGCTGAAGTTCCAGAAGGACCTCAACATCCCGGACGAGAAGCTCAACGTCAACGGCGGCGCCATCGCGATGGGCCACCCGCTGGGCGCCACCGGCGCCATGATCACCGGAACCATGGTCGACGAGCTCGAGCGCCGCAACGCGCGTCGCGCGCTGATCACGCTGTGCATCGGCGGCGGCATGGGTGTCGCCACCATTATCGAGAGGGTTTAAGGCTATGGCGGAGAACACTATTGCGTGGGACAAGGACGACGACGGCATCGTCACCCTGACGCTGGACGACCCCACCGGGTCGGCCAACGTGATGAACGAGCACTACAGCGAGTCCATGCACAACGCCGTGGAACGCCTTGCCGCGGAGAAGGATGCGATCACCGGCGTCGTCATCACCAGCGCGAAGAAGACCTTCTTCGCCGGCGGTGACCTCAAGGGCATGATCAACCTCGGACCGGAGAACGCCGGCGAGGCGTTCGACACCGTCGAGTCGGTCAAGCGTGACCTGCGCGCGCTGGAGACCCTCGGCAAGCCGGTGGTGGCCGCCATCAACGGCGCGGCGCTGGGCGGCGGCCTGGAGATCGCGCTGGCGTGTCATCACCGCATCGCGGCCGACGTCAAGGGCAGCCAGCTGGGCCTGCCCGAGGTGACGCTGGGCCTGCTGCCCGGTGGCGGCGGGGTGACCCGCACCGTGCGGATGTTCGGTATCCAGAACGCGTTCATGAACATCTTGTCCCAGGGCACCCGCTTCAAGCCCGCGAAGGCCAAGGAGATCGGCCTGGTCGACGAGCTGGTCGGCTCGGTCGAGGAGCTGGTTCCCGCCGCCAAGGCGTGGATCAAGGCCAACCCCGATTCGCACACCCAGCCGTGGGACGTCAAGGGCTACAAGATGCCCGGCGGCACCCCGTCCAGCCCCGGGCTGGCCGCGATCCTGCCGTCGTTCCCGGCGCTGCTGAAAAAGCAGCTCAAGGGCGCGCCGATGCCGGCACCGCGGGCCATCTTGGACGCGGCCGTCGAGGGCGCGCAGGTGGACTTCGACACGGCCAGCCGCATCGAGAGCCGGTACTTCACCCAGTTGGTCACCGGCCAGACCGCCAAGAACATGATCCAGGCGTTCTTCTTCGACCTGCAGCACATCAACGGCGGCGGCTCGCGGCCCGACGGCATCGCCAAGACCCCGATCAACAAGATCGGCGTGCTGGGCGCGGGCATGATGGGCGCCGGCATCGCCTACGTGTCGGCCAAGGCCGGCTACGAGGTGGTGCTCAAGGACGTCAGCCTGGAGGCCGCCGAAAAGGGCAAGGGCTACTCGGAGAAGCTCGAGGCCAAGGCGCTGCAGCGCGGCAAGACCACCGAGGAGAAGAGCAAGGCGCTGTTGGGCCGCATCACGCCGGCCGCCGACCCCGAGGCGTTCAAGGGCGTCGACTTCGTCATCGAGGCCGTGTTCGAGAACCAGGACCTCAAGCACAAGGTGTTCCAGGAGATCGAGGACATCGTCGAACCCAACGCGCTGCTCGGGTCGAACACCTCGACGCTGCCGATCACCGGTCTGGCGACCGGCGTCAAGCGGCAGGAGGACTTCATCGGGATCCACTTCTTCTCCCCGGTCGACAAGATGCCGCTGGTCGAAATCATCAGGGGCGAGAAGACTTCCGACGAGGCGCTGGCCCGGGTGTTCGACTACACGCTGGCCATCGGCAAGACCCCGATCGTCGTCAACGATAGCCGCGGCTTTTTCACCAGCCGGGTCATCGGGACCTTTGTCAACGAGGCGCTGGCGATGCTGGGTGAGGGCGTCGAGCCCGCCAGCATCGAGCACGCCGGGTCGCAGGCCGGCTACCCGGCCCCGCCGCTGCAGCTGTCCGACGAGCTCAACCTGGAGCTGATGCACAAGATCGCGACCGCGAGCCGCAAGGGCGTCGAGGACGCGGGTGGCACCTACGAGCCGCACCCGGCCGAGGCCGTCGTCGAGAAGATGATCGAGCTCGGCCGCCCGTCGCGGCTCAAGGGCGCGGGCTTCTACGAGTACGTCGACGGCAAGCGGACGCGGCTGTGGCCGGGCCTGCGCGAGGAGTTCAAGTCCGGTTCCACCGAGCTGCCGCTGCAGGACATGATCGACCGCATGCTGTTCGCCGAGGCCCTCGAGACCCAGAAGTGCCTCGACGAGGGCGTGCTGACGTCGACCGCCGACGCC
>NZ_LZKC01000210.1:0-3511 GCF_001672685.1 Mycobacterium sp. E2462 | reverse complement strand
GGTGGTCCCCCTTTGGTTCACGCTGTCGGCGCTGTGCTTCGTCGGTGCGGCGGTGCTGCTCTACGTCGACATCGATCGGCGGCGCGGGCGCAGCAGGCGCCGCAGGTCGTGGGCGCGCTCCCACGGCTTCGACTACGAACGTGAATCGGCCGACATCCTCAAGCGCTGGAAGCGCGGCGTGATGTCGACGGTGGGGGACGTGGCCGCCCAGAACGTGGTGCTCGGCCAGATCCGCGGCGAGGCCGTGTACATCTTCGACCTCGAAGAGGTCGCCACCGTGATCGCGCTGCACCGCAAGGTGGGCACCAACGTGGTCGTGGACCTGCGGCTCAAGGGCCTCAAAGAGCCACGCGAAAGCGACATTTGGCTGCTGGGCGCGATCGGCCCGCGGATGGTGTACTCCACCAACCTCGACGCCGCCCGGCGCGCCTGCGACCGTCGCATGGTGACGTTCGCCCACACCGCGCCGGACAGCGCGGAGATCATGTGGAACGAGCAGAACTGGACGCTGGTCGCCCTGCCGGTCACCAGCACCCGCACCCAGTGGGACGAGGGGTTGCGCACCGTGCGGCAGTTCAACGACCTGCTGCGGGTGCTGCCGCCGCTGCCCGAGGAGACGCAGCAGGAGGCGGGCGCCCCGGCGAGCGTGCGCAGCGCGTCGCCCAGCCGACCGCTCGCCCCCGCGGGCCGCGCGGAGCTGCCGCCCCGCCGCCAGCAGGACTCGGCGGGCCTGCTGGGTGCGGAGGTCCCGCCCCGGCGCGCCCCCGAACCGGTGCGCCGCGACCAGACCCGCACGGAGGGCCGCCCGGACGCCGGCCGCCGCCCGCCGCCCGCGGGCCGCAACGGCCATCAGGCCTCCAACATCCAGCACTGAGCCGCGGACGGGCTGCCCCGCCCGCCCCGCCCGGGCGGGTCATAGGATGTCGCACATGCCTCGCCCCGTCGCCCTGATCACCGGGCCCACCTCGGGCATCGGCGCCGGCTACGCCCGGCGCTACGCCGCCGACGGCTACGACCTCGTCCTGGTCGCCCGCGACGTCGACCGGTTGACCGCCCTGGCGGCCGAACTCGAGAGCCACGCGGGCCGCGTCGAGGTGCTGCCCGCCGACCTGGCCGAGGCGGCCGGCCGCGACGAGGTGTGCGAGCGGCTGGCCGCGGGCGTGCAGGTGCTGGTCAACAACGCCGGGTTCGCCACCTCCGGCGAGTTCTGGGCCACGGACCCCGCGAAGCTGCAGTCGCAGCTCGACGTCAACGTCACCGCCGTCATGCACCTGACCCGGGCTGCGCTGCCGGCCATGCTCGACGCGGGTTCGGGCACCGTCATCAACATCGCCAGCGTCGCGGGCCTGGTGCCGGGCCGCGGGTCGACCTATTCGGCGTCCAAGGCCTGGGTGATCTCGTTCAGCGAGGGCCTCTCGGTCGGCCTGCAGGGCACCGGGGTGACCGTGCACGCGGTGTGCCCGGGCTACGTGCGCACCGAGTTCCACGCCCGCGCCGGGATCGACATGTCCACCTCGCCGTCGTTCATGTGGCTGCAGGTCGACGACGTCGTCAGCCAGAGCCTCGCCGACATCGCCCGGGGCAAGGTCATCAGCATCCCGGGGCTGCAGTATAAGGCGATCATCGCCGCCGAGCGGATGATCCCGCGGCCCCTCATGCGGGCCGTCACCAAGCGGATTGGCAGCGGCCGTGGCCGAACCTGACCGAAGCGAGCTCGCGGAGCTGGTGCGGCGGCTGTCCGTGGTGCACGGCCGGGTCACCCTGTCGTCGGGCAAGGAGGCCGAGTACTACGTCGACCTGCGCCGCGCCACCCTGCACCACCGCGCCGCGCCGCTGATCGGGAAGCTGGTGCGCGAGCTCACCAGCGACTGGGACTACGCCGTCGTCGGCGGCCTGACGCTGGGCGCCGACCCGGTGGCCACGGCCGTCATGCATGCGCCGGGACGCCCCATCGACGCCTTCGTGGTGCGGAAGTCCGCGAAAGCCCATGGGCTGCAACGCCTTATCGAGGGCTCGGAGGTATCCGGGAAGCGCGTGCTGGTGGTCGAGGACACCAGCACCACCGGCAACTCCGCGCTCACCGCGGTGCGGGCCGTGCGGGAGGCCGGCGGCGAGGTGCTCGGCGTGGCCACCGTCGTCGACCGCGCGACCGGCGCCGCCGAGGCCATCGAGGCCGAGGGCCTGCCGTATCGCAGCGTGCTCGGCCTGGCCGACTTGGGGCTGGGGTAGGCCCCGTCACCGCTGTGCGCCTCCTCCTTGCCGTGGCCACCTGCGTGGCGGTCAGCCTGGCGGGCTGCTCCAATCCCTCCCACGCCGTCAACCCGTACGGCGCGCAGGGCGCGCGGATCGGCGAGTCGCTGGCCCTGCTGGGCTGGAACATGTCGGTGTCGAACCTGCGCTGGGACGGCGACTACGTGCTGGTCGACGTCGACGCGTCGGCCAAGGATCCACACGCCCCGCACGCAAAGGCCGAGGACCTCCGCTTCGGGCTCTACGGCGCGCTGGCCCACCCCATGGAATCGCCGGCGCTCGGCGGCTGCGACGCGGCCCTGACCAGCGTCCACGACATCGCGCACCCGCTGTCCGCGCCGCCCGACCGCCTCACCGGCACGGTGTGCCTGGGCCCGCTGAAGGATCGCAGCCAGGTCCGCGGCGTCTACGCCTATTCGCCGCGTGACCGCATCCCCGACTCGTCATCGGCCTACCCGGTGGCATTCCCGGTGGGGTTGCTGCCCACCAACGCCAACGACAGCGGCGGCCTGTCGGTCAAGACGGCGAGCCTGTCGGCGTGGCGGGCCGACGGCAAGCCGGTGACGCAGGCGCAGCTGGGGGATCCCGGCGCGTTCACCGGCAACGGCTTCATGCTGCTCGGGTTGGAGGCGGACGGCGTGGCGGCCCGCTACCGCGACGAGTCCGCCAAGCGCGGCGGCCCGGTGATGCTGCTCGCGTCGCCGGCGCAGCCGGGGCGGGGCCTCAATCCCGCCTGCGCGACCTACGGGTCGTCGGTGCTGATCCTGCCCGACGCCTCGCTGGACGCCGTGCACGTCAACGCGTCGCTGTGCACCCAGGGCGAGATCAACGACGCGCTGCTCTACGCGACCGTGGCGATCGACGGCACGCACGCCGGGGTGTGGACGCAGCGATGAGTGAGCCCGGACCGACGGAATGGGGCACCTCGGCCGGCGTCGGCCCCTGGCCCGGTGCGGTGCCCGACGACCCCCGCTACGACCCGGTCCTGTTGCGCGACGGCGACACCCGCAACGTCGTCGACGCCTACCGGTACTGGACGCGGGAGGCGATCATCGCCGACATCGACCGGCGCCGTCACCCGCTGCACGTGGCGATCGAGAACTTCGGGCACGACGCGAACATCGGGTCGGTGGTGCGCACCGCCAACGCCTTCGCCGTGCACACCGTCCACATCGTGGGTCGGCGGCGCTGGAACCGTCGCGGCGCCATGGTGACCGACCGGTACCAGCGGTTGTGCCACCACGACAGCACCGCCGAGCTG
>NZ_LZKC01000209.1:0-8782 GCF_001672685.1 Mycobacterium sp. E2462 | reverse complement strand
GCCAGTTGGCGGATCGACAGCACCGCCAGGAACCGCGCGTCACCCCCCGGCTCCACGACCCGGCCGGCCCGCGCGGCGAAGACGGCGGTGGACAGCCGGTCGGCGATGCCGACCTGACACTCGGCGCCGGCGCCCGAGCTGACGGCCACCGCGTCGGTCAGCCGTTCGGCGGCGTCGGCCTCGGATCCGAAATAGCGGGCCGCCCCGCGCACCGGCAACACCATCAGCCCGGGCCGCAGCACCTCGGCGCGCGGCACCAGGTCGTCGACGGCGGCGACGACCGATTCGAAGAAGCGGGCGTCACGGTCCGCGTCGGCGGTCACGACGTGCAACTGCGGGCACCGCGCCGCCGCCTCCCGGCGCCGCAACCCCCGCCGCACCCCGGCCGCGCGGGCGGCCGACGAGCAGGCGATCACCCTGTTGGCCAGCGTGACCGCGACCGGGGCGGTCGCGGGCAGGCCCGCCGCCGCCACCGCCGCGACCGCCGGCCAATCCATGCACCAGATCGCCAGCACCCGGGACCCCGCCATCACGATTCACCCGGCCCGCGCCCGGGCGGTCACCGGCCGTCCGGCGCACACCCCGCTGACCTGCAGCCGCACCCCGCTGATCCGCCCGAAGCCGGGCGCCGGCCGGTCGCGGTCGCCCGCGGCGAAGTCGTAACCGCAGACCCGGGCCGCCAGCCGCGTCGGCGCCCCCTGCCACTCGCCGCCGGTGACCAGCACGGTGCAGCCCTTGGCGCGGGCGCGGGCCACCACCGCCCGCGCCCGGGTCTGCGGCACCCGGCGCCCACCCAGGCCGAGGACCACCAGATCCATGCCGTCGACGAGCACCGCGGCCACCTCCACCGGGTCGGTTCCGGGATCCGGGATCACCGCCAGCCGGCTCAGGTCCGCCCCCATCTCCGCGGCGGCCAACAACCCGATGTCCGGCTGACCGACGATGGCCGCGTTGCCCCCCGCCGCCGTCACCGCGGCCACCATGCACAGCAGCAGCGACCGGGCCCCCGAAAGCACCGCGACCGTCCCCCGCGGCATCGGCAGCGCGTCGGCGAGCCACGCCGGCAGCGCCACCCGGGCGCCCGAGTCCGGCAGCAGCTCGTCGGCGCGGGCGCCCGCGGCCCCGCCCGTCTTCGCGGAGATGCCCGCCATCCGGCGGCGTAGTGATTCGAGCTGCTCAGCCCGGGTTTCCGGGGCCTGATTGGAGGCGAAAGCCGCGGTCATGACCAGCCTCCATTCGAAAGTATGTTCGATACTTTTCGAAGTAAACACCCGCCCTCCGACAACCGTCAAGCGACGTGAGAGGCTGCTTTATGCGGTCGGTACTGGTGTGGCCAATGGTGCTTTTTTGGTGCCTTTCCGCGGCGCCGGGCCGGGCCGCGCCCTGTCAACCGGCGGAGCTGTTCGTCTCCGACAACGCCGATCCCCTGTTCGTCTCGCAAGCCGCCGAGACGCTCGCCCGCAACGGCGACGCGGTGACCGGATCGACACCGCTCGACGGGGCCTACTGGTCCCCCGCGCTGGGGCGGCTGACGTTCGAGCGTTCGCGCGAATTCCACCTGTGCGGCGCGGACGAATCCGCGCTGCACGCCGGCGCCGAGGCGCTACGCCGCCAGTTCGACCAGGAATCCGTGTTGACCTTCGACTACCTGCCCCCGCAGACCCCTGGGGACAACGCGATCCTCATCACCGTGCCGAACATCGACATCGGCCGCCTCGGCGACGCGCTGGCTGCCGACCCGGCAGCCCGTACCCGCCTGCGCGGAGGATCCGTCAGCACGACCGATCACACGCTGAGCCTGGTCGCCGGCGAAGGCGACCGGGAGGTCGCCCGCAGGCTCGTCGGCGAGGTGGGCGGCAACTGGGATGTGGCCGCAATCGCCGATGGCAGAAGCGAATTCGTGGAGTAGCCGCCGAACGTGAAGCTAACTTCACGTTCGGGCTCGAGCGTGAAACTAACTTCACGCTCGGCAGGCGCTCGGCAGGCGCTCGGCCGGCGCAGGCCGGCCGAGGCAGCAGCGATCTGGCTGAATGACCCGCCGGGCGCTCACTCCCACTCGATGGTGCCCGGCGGCTTGCTGGTGATGTCGAGCACCACGCGGTTGACCTCCGGAACCTCGTTGGTGATGCGCGTGGAGATGCGCTCGAGCACCTCGTAGGGCACCCGGGTCCAGTCGGCGGTCATGGCGTCCTCGCTCGTCACCGGTCGCAGCACGATCGGGTGGCCGTAGGTGCGGCCGTCGCCCTGCACGCCCACCGAGCGCACGTCGCCGAGCAGCACCACCGGGCACTGCCAGATCAGCTTGTCCAGTCCGGCGGCCGTCAGCTCCTCGCGGGCGATCGAGTCGGCGCGGCGCAGCGTGTCCAGCCGCGCCGCCGTGACCTCCCCGACGATCCGGATGCCCAGGCCCGGGCCCGGGAACGGTTGGCGCCCAACGATTTCCTCCGGGAGCCCCAGCTCACGCCCGACCGCGCGCACCTCGTCCTTGAACAGCAGCCGCAGCGGCTCGACGAGGGCGAACTTGAGGTCGTCGGGCAGACCACCCACGTTGTGGTGACTCTTGATGTTCGCGGTGCCGCTGCCGCCGCCGGACTCCACCACGTCCGGGTACAGCGTGCCCTGCACCAGGAAGTCGACCCGAGAGTCGCTGTCGCCCACGATGTCTCGCACGGCGCCCTCGAACGCCCGGATGAACTGGCGCCCGATGATCTTGCGCTTCCCTTCGGGATTGGTCACCCCGGCGAGCGCCGCCAGAAACGTGTCCGCCACGTCGACGGTGACCAGGTTCGCCCCGGTTGCCGCCACGAAGTCGCGCTGCACCTGCGCCCGCTCCCCGGCGCGCAGCAGCCCGTGGTCGACGAACACACAGGTCAGCCGGTCGCCGATGGCCCGCTGCACCAGCGCGGCCGCGACGGCGGAGTCCACGCCGCCGGACAACCCGCAGATGGCGCGGCCATCACCGATCTGCGCCCGGACCTGCTCCACCAGCGCCTCGGCGATGTTCGCGGGCGTCCAATCCGCCCCCAGCCCCGCGAAGTCGTGCAGGAACCGGGTGAGCACCTGCTGCCCGTGCGGGGTGTGCATGACCTCGGGGTGGTACTGCACGCCGGCCAGCCGGCGGGCACGGTTTTCGAACGCCGCCACCGACGCGCCGGCGCTGCTGGCCACCACGTCGAAACCCGCCGGCGCGGCCGTGACCGCGTCGCCGTGGCTCATCCACACCGGCTGCACCTCTGGTAGACCCGAATGCAGTTCGCCGCCAACGACTTTGAGCTCGGTGCGACCGTACTCGCTGGTGCCGGTGCGGGCGACCGTGCCGCCCAGGGCCTGCGCCATGGCCTGGAACCCGTAACAGATGCCGAACACCGGCACCCCCAGGTCGAACAGCGCCGGGTCGAGCTGCGGGGCGCCCTGCTCGTAGACGCTGGACGGGCCGCCCGAGAGCACCACCGCCAGCGGATCGCGGGCCTTGATCTCCTCGACGGTGGCCGTGTGCGGGACGACCTCGGAGAACACCCGCGCCTCCCGCACCCGGCGGGCGATCAACTGCGCGTACTGCGCGCCGAAGTCGACGACCAGCACCGGTCGAGCCGGCGCACCGGACGCCTCGGTTGCCTCGTGTTCAGCGGATTCGGCCACGGGAGAAGTCTAGTGGCCGCCGCGAGTCGCCCCGACGGCTGGCGAGAGGCATGGCGGGCATGGTGGAGTGGGTATCGCTTAACCAGTCCCGCGACAAGACCTGAAGAATCGAGGATCGCCGGTGAGTTCAGCGCTGGGTCTGCCAGAGAAGGTGCGCGCCTGTCTGTTCGACCTCGACGGCGTGCTCACCGACACCGCCAGCGTGCACAACAAGGCCTGGAAGGCCATGTTCGACGCCTTCCTCTCCGAACGGGCCAAGCGCACCGGCGAGGAGTTCGTGCCGTTCGACTCGGGCGCGGATTACCAGAACTACGTCGACGGCAAGAAGCGCGAGGACGGCGTCCGGTCGTTTCTGCAGAGCCGGGGCATCGAGCTGCCCGACGGCGACCCCGACGACCCCGACGACGCCGACACCGTGTACGGGCTGGGCAACCGGAAGAACGACATGTTCCAGAAGGTGCTGCACGACGACGGCGTCAAGGTGTTCGAGGGGTCGCGGCGCTACCTCGAGGCCGTCGCCGACGCGGGCCTGAAGGTGGCGGTGGTGTCGTCGAGCGCCAACACCCGCGACGTCCTCGAGATCACCGGGCTGGACCGGTTCGTGCAGCAGCGGGTGGACGGCGTCACCCTGCGCGAGGAGCACATCGCCGGCAAGCCGGCCCCCGACTCCTACCTGCGGGGCGCGCAGCTGCTCGACGTGCCCGCCGACGCGGCGGCCGTGTTCGAGGACGCGATCTCCGGCGTGCAGGCGGGCCATGCCGGTAACTTCGGGTGCGTGGTGGGTGTCGACCGGGTGGGCCAGGCCGAGGAATTGCGGCGCAACGGCGCGGACGTGGTGGTCAGCGACCTCGCAGAGCTGCTCGCGCAGTGATCTCCCAGGAGGCCTTTCCGGTCGACCCGTGGCTGATCCGCGAGACCAAACTCGACCTCAACGTGATCGCCCAGTCGGAGTCGCTGTTCGCGCTGTCCAACGGGCACATCGGGCTGCGCGGGAACCTCGACGAGGGCGAGCCGCACGGCCTGCCCGGCACCTACCTGAACTCGTTCTACGAGATCCGGCCGCTGCCCTACGCCGAGGCCGGCTTCGGCTACCCCGAGGCCGGGCAGACCGTCGTCGACGTCACCAATGGCAAGATCTTCCGGCTGCTGGTCGGCGACGAGCCGTTCGACGTGCGCTACGGCAACCTGCTGTCCCACGAGCGGGTGCTGGACCTGCGCGCCGGGACGCTGACCCGCCGCGCGCACTGGTGCTCGCCGTCGGGCAAGCAGATCAAGCTGGTCTCGACCCGGCTGGTGTCGCTGGCGCAGCGCGGCGTCGCCGCCATCGAATACTGCGTCGAGGCCGTCGACGAGTTCGTGCGGGTCACGGTGCAGTCCGAATTGGTCGCCAACGAGGACCAGCCGGAGACGTCGGGCGACCCCCGGGTATCGGCCATCCTGGAGAACCCGCTGGTGGCGGTCGACCATGAGAGCACCGAATGCGGCGCGCTGCTCATGCACCGCACGCGCAGCAGCGCGCTGATGATGGCCGCCGCGATGGACCACGAGGTCGACGTCCCCGGGCGCGTCGAGATCTCCAACGACGCCCGCGACGACCTGGCCCGCACCACCGTGATCGCCGGGCTGCGGCCCGGCCAGCGGCTGCGGATCGTGAAGTACCTCGCCTACGGCTGGTCGAGCCTGCGGTCGCGCCCCGCGCTGCGCGACCAGGCCGCCGCCGCCCTGCACAGCGCCCGCTACAGCGGCTGGCAGGGGCTGCTCGACGCGCAGCGCAAGTACCTCGACGAGTTCTGGGAGAACGCCGACGTCGAGGTCGAGGGCGATTCGGAGTCGCAGCAGGCGGTGCGGTTCGGGCTGTTCCACATGCTGCAGGCCAGCGCCCGCGCCGAGCGCCGCGCGATCCCCAGCAAGGGCCTCACCGGCACCGGGTACGACGGGCACGCGTTCTGGGACACCGAGGGCTACGTGCTGCCGGTACTCACCTACACCGCCCCGCACACGGTCGCCGACGCGCTGCGCTGGCGGGCGTCGACCCTGGACCTGGCCCGGGAACGGGCCGCCGAGCTTGGCCTGCGCGGCGCCGCGTTCCCCTGGCGCACCATCCGCGGGCAGGAGTGCTCGGCGTACTGGCCGGCCGGCACGGCCGCCTGGCACATCAACGCCGACATCGCGATGGCCTTCGAGCGCTACCGCGTGGTCACCGGCGACGAGTCGCTGGAGGCCGACTGCGGCATCACGGTGTTGATCGAGACCGCGCGGCTGTGGATGTCGCTGGGCCATCACGACCGCCACGGCGTCTGGCACCTCGACGGGGTCACCGGCCCCGACGAATACACCGCGATCGTGCGCGACAACGTCTTCACCAACCTGATGGCCGCCCACAACCTGAACGTCGCCGCCGACGCGTGCAACCGGCACCCGGACACCGCCAAGGCCCAGGGTGTCACCACCGAGGAGATGGCCGCCTGGCGCAACGCCGCGGACGCCGTCAACATCCCCTACGACGAGGGGCTGGGCGTGCACCAGCAGTGCGAGGGGTTCACCACGCTGGCGGAGTGGGACTTCGAGACCAACAACAGCTACCCGCTGCTGCTGCACGACGCCTACGTGCGGCTCTACCCGGCCCAGGTGATCAAGCAGGCCGACCTGGTGCTGGCCATGCAATGGCAGAGCCACGCCTTCACCGCCGAGCAGAAGGCCCGCAACGTCGACTACTACGAGCGGCGGATGGTGCGCGACTCGTCGCTGTCGGCCTGCACGCAGGCGGTGATGTGCGCGGAGGTCGGGCACCTGGAGCTCGCGCACGACTACGCCTACGAGGCCGGGCTGATCGATCTGCGCGACCTGCACAGCAACACCCGCGACGGCCTGCACATGGCGTCGCTGGCCGGCGCCTGGACGGCGCTGGTCGGCGGATTCGGCGGCCTGCGCGACGACGAGGGCATCCTGGCGCTCGACCCGCAGCTGCCCGACGGCATCGCGCGGCTGCGATTCCGGTTGCGCTGGCGCGACTTTCGGCTGACCGTGGACGCCAACCACGCCGACGTCACCTACACCCTGCGCGACGGGCCCGGCGGCGAGCTGGCGATCCGGCACGCGGGCGAGGAGCTGGTGCTCAGCACCGAGGAGCCCACCACCGTCGAGGTACGCAGGCGCGAGCCGCTGCTGCCGCCCCCGCCCCAGCCGCCCGGCCGGGAACCGCTGCGCCGGCGCAGCCTGTCGCGCACTCAGTGAGGCTCGAGGACCCGCGTCATCTCGGTGGTGATCGCCGCGCGTAGTTGCGTCTCGGTCAGTTCCTCGATGCCGGTGGCCGACCGCAGGATCGGCGCGAACAGCCGCCAACCGAATTGCAGCGCAAGGGCGTTGGCGACGGCGAGGCGCGCGCTGGTCTCATCGTCGTATTTCGGCAGCACCCCGTCGAGCAGGGCCGCGATGTTGGGGAACAGCTTTTGCAGCTTGCCGGCCGGGTAACCGTCGAGCACCGTGCGCGCCATCACCCGCATCTGCCGGTCCATGGCCCGCTCGACGACGTCGTGGGGCGACTCGGCGCGCAGCAGCTCGGTGAGGGTGGCGCCCAGGTGGTCGAGCACCGCGCCGACGAGCTGCTCCTTGGTGCCGAAGTGCCGGAACACCAGGCCGTGGTTGACGTGGGAGCGCGCCGCGATGTCGCGGATCGAGGTGGCGGCGGGGCCGCGCTCGGCGAACAGTTCGGTGGCGGCCTCCAGGATCGCCGCGGCCACTTCCGCCCGGCCGGTGGGCGTCTTCCCGGCGCCCCTTGCGGAAGCTGTAGTCATCTGACTACAGTAGCGCATGTAGTCATCTGACTACACCATTTTCAGGCAAGGACGAACGACATGACAGGTCAGATAACGGTCACCAAGCTCGGCGCCCGGATCGGCGCCCGGGTCGACGGGGTGCGCCTCGGCGGCGACCTCGACGACGCCGCGGTCGACACGATTTACCAGGCGCTGTTGGCCCACAAGGTGATCTTCTTCCGCCACCAGCATCACCTCGACGACGCGCAGCAGCTCGCGTTCGCCCGGCTGCTGGGGACGCCCGTCGGCCACCCGGCCGCCGCCATGCTCGCCGGCAAGGACGAGCCGACGATCACGCCGATCAACTCCGAGTACGGCAAGGCCACCCGCTGGCACACCGACGTCACGTTCGCGGCGAACTACCCGGCCGCGTCCATCCTGCGGGCCGTCACCCTGCCCGGCTATGGCGGCTCGACGCTGTGGGCGTCGACCACGGCGGCCTACGAGCAGCTGCCCCAGCCGCTGCGGTGCCTGGCCGAGAACCTTTGGGCGGTGCACAGCAACCGCTACGACTACGTCGGCGACGAGGCGGTCGACTCGGGCAACGACGCGCAACGCGCGTATCGCGCCGCCTTCCAGAAGCCGGACTTTCGCACCGAGCACCCGGTGGTGCGGGTGCACCCGGAAACCGGCGAGCGTTCCCTGCTGGCGGGCGACTTCGTGCGCAACCTGGTGGGCCTCGACGCCCACGAGTCCGCCGCGCTCCTCGACCTGCTACAGCGCCGAATCACCATGCCGGAGAACACCATCCGCTGGTCATGGGCGCCCGGCGACGTCGCCATGTGGGACAACCGCGCCACCCAGCACCGCGCCATCGACGACTACGACGACCAGCCGCGGCTCATGCACCGCGTCACGCTGATGGGCGACGTGCCGGTCGACGTGCACGGCGAACGCAGCCGGGTGCTCAGCGGCGCACCGCTCGAGGTGCTCGCGAGCGCCTAACCGGCGGTCGAGCGGACCGGGGTGATCGGCACCCACCGCAGCGCGCCCGGCGCGGCGGCGGGAACCACCGGCCGCTCGGGCGGGATCGGGTTCATCCGGCGGTAGGTGTCGCCCTGCAGCGGCCGCTCGTCGTTCTCGCCCTTGTTCGGCCACAGCGACGCGGCCCGCTCGGCCTGCGCGGTGATGGACAGCGACGGGTTGACGCCCAGGTTGGCCGAAATCGCGGCCCCGTCCACCACGAACAGCGTGGGGTAGCCGTACACCCGGTGGTAGGGGTCGATGACCCCGTGCTCGGGGCTGTCACCGATCACCGCGCCGCCGAGGAAGTGCGCCGTGAGCGGCATGTTGAACAGCTCGCCCCAGGTGCCGCCCGCCACACCGTC
>NZ_LZKC01000208.1:0-7552 GCF_001672685.1 Mycobacterium sp. E2462 | reverse complement strand
CCCGCGGCGCCGGCGATGCCCGCCTTCGGGGGCGGATCGCTGCCGGGGCTGGGCGGGCTGCCGGCGTCCGGGGCCGGGTGGGAACCCGCGGGCGGACTGCCTTTCGATGCGGCGCTCGGCGATGACAGGCCCGCGGTCGAGGACGTGGACGACGACACCCCGGCGGACGCCGACCAAGCGGATCTCCCCGAAGACCGCGACGAGGATCCGGCCGCCCCGAGCGACGACGATGCGGCGATGCCGGATGAGACACTTCCGGTCGGTCCCACGCCCGTCGCCCTGCCGGACGGCGAAACCGTGACCGCGGCGAGCCCACAACTGGCGGCAGCCATCAAGGCCGCCGTCGCCGGTGCGCCCATCGCCGAGGCCTTTCAACAGCAAGGGTTGACCCTTCCTCCCCCCGGAACGCCGGTGGCCAACCCGATCGAGCCGGCACGCCTGGCGCCCGGGGATATCGGCATCTTCACCGATCGGCACACCGTCGCGCTGGGGCCCGAGAAGGCGCTTCTGGACGGCCAAATTCAGCACATCAGCACCGTGAGTGGACCAAGCTTTCTAGGCTGGGAGCACCCGCCGGCACCGGCCGCGCCGGCGACCGCCCCGGCCAAGCCCGACGCACCGACACCGACCCGGCCGGCGACCTCGTCGACCACCTGAGAAAGTGAACCCGCCGGCCCGGCCGGCAGCTGTGAACAGGAGAAGCGGATGGCAGAGTCGATTCATGTGGTGCCCGCGCACTTGCGTCAGGCCGCCGCGCATCATCAGGAGACCTCCGACTACCTGCGCACCGTCCCGTCCTCGCACGCCGCCATCCAGGACAGCCTCGATTCGCTCGGCCCGATCTTCGGCGAACTACGCGACGCCGGCCGTGAGCTGCTGGAGCTCCGGCGACAGTGTTACGAACAGCAAGCCTCGGACCACGCAGACCTGGCGGACAAGCTGACCGCGTCGGCGGCCCTGTGGGAAGAGCACGAGCAGGGCGCGGCGCAGCAGTTCCGCGGCATCGTCGACGGCGGTCGATGACCGACGCCAACCCCGCTTTCGACACCGTTCACCCGAGCGGACACATCCTGGTTCGGTCCTGCCGCGGGGGCTACATGCACAGCGTCGCGCTCAGCGAGGAGGCCATGGAGACCGACGCCGCGACGCTGGCGCGGGGCATCCTTTTGACCGCCGACGTCTCGTGCCTGAAGGCGTTGCTAGAAATTCGGGACGAGATCGTGGCGGCCGGACACACGCCGTCCGCGGAGGTTCCGACGAACCGAGATCTTGACGCCGCGATCGAAAAGCTGTTGGCGCACAAATTACGCCGCCGTGACGGCGTGAACCAGCGGTCCTGACCGGCGTCGGAACCCTCGCCTAGAGCAGCCAGCCCTTGGCCGCGTCGGGGTTGGGCGCGATGTCGGTGGGCGGCTCTACGGGATTGGGGCCGAACAACTCTCGCGCGCGGGCCAGCAGGGCCCGCACTTCGTCGAGTTGCTGCTGCAAGGCGGATTCGGCCATATCCTCAGGCTACGCAGGGGCCCGCAGCTGCACAATTCACTGTCTGCATAAGTGGTCGACCGGATACCGGTACGCTTAGCCGGGTGGCGATCTTCGGTCGGATGACGGCGCGCCAGCGCCTCCGGAGAGCTACCCGGGAGTCACTGGCGACTCCCGCCTTCAGCTCTCCCATCGATTGCACCCCTTGGGTGGTCGGTGGCTTGTGGCCGGCGGAACTGTCGAATCCCACCCCCGAAACCGCTTCCCTCGCACAGTATCTCGAGGCCGACCTGCGGCGTATCGTCTCCGACGCCAACGACGAGCTGAAAATGCTCAAACGGTCCGGCATGCCCGACCCGGCGCGGCAGGCGGCGGAGGCTCGCGTCATCGACGGGGCCCGCGCCAGCGCTGTGCGGCGGGTCGAGTCGACGATGCGTCAGCTGCACGCGGTGCGGGCTAAAGCGACCGGTCCCCCGCCGCCGCACCCGCTTCGGCCACGGGTCGAGCCTCCGGCGCGCCCCGACCTGGAACGCACGCAGATCCTTCCCGTGACGACCAATCCCTTCGCCCAGGCGGCGGCCAGGGCGCTTCCCCACCAACCGACGCCGGCGGAAGCCGAGGCGAACGGCCGCCACCACGCCGCCGAGTCGCGACCGGTCGATTCGCCCGTGACGTCGAGGGAGCAAGGTGTCGCGGGCGACGATGCCGCGGCGGCCTCGGCCCTCGACCAGACGCAGATCATCCCGGTGATCACCGAAGCGCCGCCGCCTCCGGTCGTGGAGCCGGAGACGGGTGCTGGTGAGGTTCCGCAGGACGCCGGCAATGGGCGTCACCACGTCTCCCAGCCCGAGGTTCCCGGCGAGCAGGCGGTGCAAGCCGAAAAGGCTGATGTCGCCGAGACCGAGGCCTTCCCGGCGCCGGTAACCAGCGAGGAGCTCGTCGCCGAGCCGCCGAGGCAGGGTCTGGCGATGGAGTCGAGCGTCGAGCCCGTGGCCGAGACGCCCCAGCAGGAGTTGTCGGCGCCGCGTCGCGCCGAGGAACTCACCGACAGCGGTCGCCACCACGTCGTCGCGGCGGAGGCCGCGCCGGAGTCGCCGGACGCGGCCGGGTCGGTGGCCGAGTCACCGGCAACCGAGGCCGTCCCGGCGGTGGTCCCCGCCAAGGAACCCGTTGCCGCGCCACCTCGAGTCGCGGAACCGGCTGCCGGCGCCCAGCCACCCGCACCCGGCCCCCCAGAGGCCGCCCGGCAGGAGGCGCCGGCGACACAACCCAGCGCCCGACCGCCCATCAAAAAGCGCTCGCCGTCAATGACATTCGATGCCGACCGGCTCAACCGGCTCCTCGAGTTCGTCGTCCGGCAGGAACCCCGCCTGAGTTGGGCGGTGGGTCAACGCGCGGACGGCACAACCGTGCTGGTCACGGACCTCGCCCACGGATGGATACCGTCGGGCATCACCTTGCCCGACGGCGTGCGACTGCTCGAGCCCGAGCGGCGCACCGGCAAGGTGGCGGCGCTGATCGGTGACGCGCCGCACGTGGTGACTTACGCGCCCGGGGACTCGTTGCGGCGTTCGGCCGGTTTCGCGACGACCAAGTCCTCGCTGGAACCGCGCCGGTTGCCCGTCATCGACGATCTGGCCGGAGCGCTGAGCGGCGCCATCCGGCGGCACGAGGGATTGCCGCGCATCGTGCAGCGGCTGGCCGACGCCGCGGCCGCGGGCGTCGCCGTGGTCGACCAGGAGGTCGACGTGCTGCGGGTGCACCTCGACACCGCGCGCTACCAACTGCTGATCCAGCAAACCCGCGTCGACCAGGCGTTGTTACACAAGTGCCTGCTGATGGCCGCCACCGAGGGCATCGCCAGCGGCGACACCGTCTCGGCCAACTACCACCTGGCCTGGTACCAGAAGCTCGCGGCACCGGCCTCGTGACCGGCGGGCGTCAGCGCCGCCGCACCTTCGGGCCCACAGCCCCAAAGTCACGAATTGACGCTGTTCCAACAGGGCGACGATACTGACACGGTGTCAGGTTCGGGCAGGCGCGCGAATCTCAGCGACAAAGACCTCGTGGAATCGGTGCTCCGAGAGCTCAGCGAGGCGGCCGACAAGTGGGAAGCCCTGGTGGCCCAGGCGGAGGCCGTCACCTACAGCGTCGACCTGGGTGACATCACCGCCGTCGCCAACTCCGACGGCCGGCTCCTCAATCTCACGTTGCACCCCGGCGTGATGACCGCCTACGGGCACGGCGAGCTTGCCGATCGGCTCAACCTGGCGATTACCGCGCTGCGCGAGGAAGCCGAGGCGGAGAATCGAGCCAGTTACGGCGGCCCGCTGCACTAGGCGCTGCGCGCGCTCATCGCCCGGCGCTTGGTGGCTGTGGCGCTTGGTGGATGCGGCGCCGGCTCTCTTCGCGCGCTGCGCGCGCTCATCGCCCGGCGCTTGGTGGATGCGGCGCCGGCTCTCTTCGCGCGCTGGGCGCGCTCATCGCCCGGCGCCGGGCGGCCCCGCGAACGCCTGCGCAATCTCCAACCACCGCCGCGCGTCGGCCCCCTCCGCCGCGACGTCCAACTCGCGTAGCGGCCGCCGTTGCGTCACCAGAAAACAGAAGTCCTCGGCGGATCCCGTCACGCGCTGATCGCCGTCCGGTGGTCCCCAGGTCCAGAGATCGCCGCTCGGGCCACGCAACTCCACCAGAAACGGTTCGGCCGGCGGGGCCAGGTTGTTGACGGCGTACGCGTAGTCGCGGGTCCGCACGCCCAGGTGCGCGATCGACCGCAGCCGCTCGGTCGCGACTCGTCTGACGCCGAGGGCGTCCGCGACATCGAGGCCATGCGCCCACGTCTCCATCAGCCGCGCGGTGGCCATCGAGGCCGCGCTCATCGGCGGCCCGAACCACGGAAGCTTGCGCCCGGCGGGGACCGTCAGCAGCGCGTCGTGCAGCCGGTCGCGGGTCGACCGCCACTCCGCCAGCAACTCCGCCGACGGCAGCGCCGCCAGCTCCTCGGCACCGGCGTCGACGAACCCTGCCGGATTGTCAGCCGCCCCCTGCAGCACCCGGGCGAACCCGGCCTCGTCGGTTACCGCGGTGAGGGCGACCCGATCCGTCCACAGCAGATGCCCGATTTGGTGCGCAATGGTCCACCCGGGCGCGGGCGTCGCGTCGGCCCACCGTTGCGGCGGCAACGGTGCGACCAGCGCGTCGAGGTCCGCACTCTCCGCGCGCAGGTCGGCCACCACGGGCGCGGGACCGCTCACCGCCGTCTCCGGCAACGGGTTGCAGGCGTCGTCATGTACGCACCTTAGCGATCGGTGCCCTGCTCCCCGCGCCGGCCGACGACGCTGTGGACGACCAGCCCCACCACGTATAGCACCGACCCGAACAGGGCGAACGCGGGCGCGCGCCCGTCGTCGGGGATCAGGAACGCGGCCACCGTGATCGCGAGGATGAACGCCACCCAGAACACCGCGTCCTGCACTGCGAAGACGTGGCCGCGCAGGGCGTCGTCGACGTCCATCTGCATGGCGGAGTCGGCGCAGAGCTTGACCGTCTGCCCCGTCACACCGAGCAGAAAGCCGCACGCCACCATCACCGGGATGACGAGGTGGGCGCCGGCCACCTCCACGACCGCCGACAGCAACATCGCGCCGTTGGCCGTCGCGTAACGACCCCACCGCCGGATCGCCGGCGGCGTCACCAGGTTACCCAGGAATGCGCCGAGGCCCGCGGCGGCGAAGAACAGCAGCGCGGTGCCAAATCCCCCGGTTTGTGGGTTCGGCAGGTGGTGAACCAGCAGCAGTATCAGCAGCGAATTGATCCCGACCACCATCCGGTGCACCGCAAGCCCGGACAGCGTGGCGGCGACGGTCGGCCGCTGGGCCACCGTGCGTACCCCGTGCAGCCACCCGGTCAGCACGGCGTAGCTCGCCGGCCCGTGGATCGCTCGCCGGGTGTCGTCCGGACCCAACACGTGCGAACCGAATCGGTACGACAGCAGCAACGCGAGCGCCACCGGGATCGCGGTGAGGAAAATGATGGCCGAGGCGCCCTGGTCACCGGCGCCCAACAGGTAACGCGGGATCAGCATAAAATTGGCGCCGAAGAACGCCGCGATGGCGCCTGCGGCCATGGCCACCGCGTTCATCGTGACGACCTGTTCGCGCGGGACCACGTGCGGCAGCGACGCCGACAGCCCGGACCCGACGAACCGCGCCAAGCCGTTGGCGACCAACGCCGCCAGCAGCAACGGCATGTCCCCGGCGCGCACGGCCAGGATCGTCCCGATCGCGGCGATGAGCACAAGGCGCCCGATGTTGGCGCCGACGAGCACCAACCGCCGATCCCAGCGGTCCATCAGCGCCCCGGCGAACGGCCCCAGCAACGAGTAGGGCAGGAACAGCACCGCGAAAGCCCGGGCAATCGAGAGGGGATCGGCCGCCCGGTCCGGGTTGAACAACAGCGCACCGGCCAGCCCCGCCTGAAACAGGCCGTCGCCGAACTGACTCGCCATCCGCACCTGCAGCAGACGCGAAAAATCCGGCAAGGCGCGCACCGTGCGCCAGACGGCGACGGGTGCGCTGGACTGCATCCGGGTGGGGATCAACGAACCGACTTCCGATGAGTGGGAGGGCTGGCGGACTCGCGCGGTCAGAGCCGCCCTGACAACAGTACAAAAAATCGCGGCCCGCGCTCGATTGCCCTGGCCGACGATGGACAGGATGCGATGATGGGGGAGTGCCGCCCGAAGACCCAGAGGACTATGTCGCGCCGGCCGCGCAGCGGGTGCGCGCGGGGACTTTGCTGCTGGCCAACACCGACCTCCTGGAACCGACGTTCCGTCGCAGCGTGATCTACATCGTCGAGCACAACGACGGGGGCACGCTGGGCGTCGTGCTCAATCGCGCCAGCGAGACGGCCGTTTACAACGTGCTGCCGCAGTGGGCCAAGCTGGCCGCCAAACCCAAGACGATGTTCATCGGGGGGCCGGTGAAGCGTGACGCCGCGTTGTGCCTGGCGACGCTGCGCATCGGCGCCGACCCGCAAGGGGTCCCGGGTCTTCGGCATGTGGACGGCCGAGTGGTGATGGTGGATCTCGACGCCGACCCCGACTCGCTCGCTCCGCTGGTCGAAGGGGTGCGAATCTTCGCGGGCTATTCGGGCTGGACCATCGGGCAGCTCGAAGGCGAGATCGAACGCGACGACTGGATTGTGTTGTCCGCGTTGCCGTCCGACGTCTTGGTCGGGCCCCGGTCGGACCTGTGGGGCGACGTGCTGAGGCGCCAGCCGCTGCCGTTGTCGTTACTGGCGACCCACCCGATCGACCTCAGCCGCAACTAGGTCGGGGATCCCGTCCGACGCTTCAGTGGCAGGTCTGTGTGCAGCCCACGCAGCTGCCGGCGCACGCCGGCGCCGTCGCCTCCTGACGCACCGCGAAGCGGGCGGTCTGCCAGGAGCCGGCGGCCAACGTGCCGAACGCGCCGATCACGCACACGACGAGCACGACCAGCGCGGTGTGCGGGGCCGCGGCCAGCGCGACCAGGCCGCCTGCCGCGAGCATCACCGCCGCCGCCAGCTGCGTCGGCGCCATGGCGCGCAACACCACCGCGGTAGGGCCGATGTTCTGGTGATGCGCCAGCGACCAGGCCCCGAACCCGGCCGAGGCGACCGCCGCACACATGCACAGCACGCCCGCAATCAGCATGGCCTCACAATACGAGCCCGGATGCCGATCCGCGCATCGGGCTCGGCGGGTGCCCGCGCGTCAGTGCTGCAGAAAGGAGAAGTTGGGCAGCGGGGGCAGGCCGGGGACCAGCGCGAGCAGATTGGGTGTGCGCTGCTGGTTCGCCAGCGGCGTCTGCGCGGGAACGGTGGCCGGTGTTGCGCCGGGAACCTGCGCGGCGGCCGCGGGAGCCACGCCGGGAATCTGCGCGGGGCCCGGGAGTTGCGCGGGAGCCGCGGCCGGCGCGGCGACGGGGACCTGCGGGGGCGCCGCGACGGGGACGGGAGCCGCCGCCGGCGCCGCGGCCTGAATGCCCGCGGGGAGTTTCGCGGGCGCCCCGCCGGGTGTGTCGGC
>NZ_LZKC01000207.1:0-777 GCF_001672685.1 Mycobacterium sp. E2462 | reverse complement strand
GGGCGCCGGTGGCCGGGCCCGGTCGGTGGGCAGCGATATCAGCTCCGGCACATCGGCCAATTCCTGACGCCAGTAGGCCAGCTGCCTGTGCAGCACGCTGTCGGGGTCGGACTCGCGTCCCAGCCAATCCCGTTGCCACAGGGCGTAATCCGCATACTGCACGGGCAGCGGCACCCAGTCGGGCGCCCGGTTCCGGCACCGCGCCTGGTAGGCCCGGCCCATGTCGGTGACCATCGGCGCCATTGACCAGCCGTCGAAGGCGATGTGGTGCAACACGATACCCAGGACGTGCTGTCCGGCTCCCACCGAGAAGAGCTGCGCGCGAATGGGGACATCGACCGACAGATCGAAGGGGTACGCCGCCAAATCTTGCAGAGCGGCGGCGATGTCGTGTTCGGCCATGGGCAGCACCGTCGGCGCACCCTCCTGCCGCCACAGGCCTGCGTGGGCCGGCAGCACTTGTTGTTGGGCCACGCCGTCGACGTCGGGAAAGACGGTTCGCAGCGACTCGTGCCGGGCGATCACGTCGTCCAACGCCGCGGCCAGCGCTTCGACGTTCAGCGCGCCGGTGAACCGAAAGGCGGTCGGCATGTTGTACGTCGCGGCGCCGTCCTCGAACTGGTTGAGGAACCACAGCCGCTGTTGGGCGTACGACAACGGAACACGGTCCGGCCGGGGCAGTGCGACGAGCGGCGGCCGCGCCGGACCGCCACGATGCCGGTTCAGATGGTCGGCGAGGTCGCGCACGGTGGAGACCTCGAACAGGTAGCGGACCGG
>NZ_LZKC01000206.1:0-800 GCF_001672685.1 Mycobacterium sp. E2462 | reverse complement strand
AAAATATCTGCCCTTTTGCGCCGCCGATCCCGCGGAGCGCGTCCCCCCCCCACCGCGCCGGCCCCGGGGGCGGCGCCCGGCCGCCGCCGCCGGCTGAGCGTCCGTGCCCGAAGACGACACAACCCACCCCTCGTCCCTCACCGTGAAGGGGCTGGCGACGCGCCGCCGCATCGTCGACGCCGCGGCGCGCTTGATCTTCGAGCGGGGCGTCGCCAACACCAGCATCGATCAGGTGCGGCGCGCGGCGGGGGTGGGCGGGTCGCAGATCGCGCACTACTTCCGCGACAAACGGGAGCTGACCCGTCACGTGATAGGCGCCCGCCACCACGACTTGCGGGCCTTCCACACGCAGCCGCGACTCGGCGGGCTCGACGACTTCGACGCCCTCCAGGCGTGGGCGGACGCGTGCGTGGCCGACATCGACACCGTGTACCGCGTCGGCGGCGCGAAGGACCGCACGTACTCGACGCCGGCGGTGACGGCCGCGCGCAACGGTTCGGCATCCCCGGTGACGTAGGTGAGCATGGCGCCGCCCTGGTGGGCGATCACCAGCGACACGGCCAGATGCCGAGGGTCCGCCTCCGGACGCAGGTCACCGCGGTCCCGCATGGCGGTCAGGCCGGTGCGCAGGAGCTCGATCCACTGGTCGTAGCCGGCGGACAGGTCGCGATGGATGTCGTCGTCGCCTTCAATCAGCTCGCCGGCCAACGAGCCGTACACGCAGCCGCCGACGCGGTACACGGTGTCGATGTCGGCCACGCACGCGTCCGCCCACGCCTGGAGGGCGTCGAAGTCGTCGA
>NZ_LZKC01000205.1:0-20993 GCF_001672685.1 Mycobacterium sp. E2462 | reverse complement strand
CTGTCGCGGATGCCCAGCCGGCGCTGCTCCGGGCTGTCGACGAAGAACAGACCGCCGAACGACCAGAACGCCTGACCGCCCAGGTTCGCGCTGTTCTCCTGATCGACGATCAGCACCCGCTGGCCGCGGTCCACCAATTCGCAGGCGGCCACCAGGCCGGACAGCCCGGCCCCGACGATGATGGCGTCAGCGCCGAAGCCCGCAACCGAAGAATCGCTCATGTGGCACAGGGTAGTGCCCCGGGCCCCGCGACAGCCGTTGCCGGGTCAGGCGGCGTCCAGGACCGCGGCGTCCCGCCGCCAGCGATACACCGTGGGCGCGCAGCCGTGCATCAACGCCAGGTCGACCGCGTCGACCATGGCTTGCAGCGGGCCGGGCTTACGCAGGTGCCTGGCGGCCACCGCAACCCGCACCACGCCCTCCCGGCGGGCGATCCGCTCCGCGGACAGCACCACCATGCGGCACCACCACGGCTCGGTGAGGAAGCCTTCGCCGATCCCGAGCACCCGGGCGCGCACGGTGCTGTGGCGCACCAGGTCGGTGATGCCGTGCAGGTCGGCCAGGAGCCGGAACCCGTTGTCGGGCAACGCTTTGACCACACCGGGCGAAACCACCCAGCCGGGGGCCGCGAACAACCGGGTCCGCAATCCCTGGTGTTCGAGCACCCGGTCGGCGGCCTTGAGGCGCAGGCTGGCCTCGTGCGCCCGCAGGATCGCGAATTCGCCGCGGCGCTTCTTGGTCGCCGCGTCGTCGTAGCCGTGCAGCACGATCGCGTCGCCGCCGGCCCGGCGCGCGGTCAACCAGTCGACGGTGACCGGGTCGCGGTCGAGCCGGTAGTCACCGGAGAGCCGCGGGGCGACGAGCAGCGACACCGGCACCTTGCGGGCGTCCATTTGTGCACAGAATGCCTCGACGTCGGGCAGGGTCCGTTCGCCGATGCCCGAGACCGAGACGATCAGTTTTCCAGACACACCCGCAGTTTGCCGACCTCAGGTTTCGGGACAGTGAAGGACACGCAGACGGCAAGCGTCCATCGGGGCCGTTGCGACGGGCGGTGCCTGTGCGCCAAGCGGATCCGGCGCCCGCACCGGTGGGGCCTCGGTGGATCGGATCGCGACCTCGGACCGCGCGGGTCAGTTCGATATGCTAAGCAACGTCATGGATGAGGCCCTGTACGCGTCGGCCGACACCCCGCTGCCCTACGGGTCGCAGCAGGGCGCCGACGAACGGGACTATCCCGACCGGCTGGACGCGGAGCTGCTGCGCGTCTCGGGCGTGTGCATCCTGGCCACGGTGATGGCCATCGTGGACGTGACCGTGGTCAGCGTCGCGCAGCGCACCTTCATCGACCAGTTCTCGTCGTCGCAGGCCGTCGTCGCGTGGACCATGACGGGCTACACGCTGGCCCTGGCCAGCGTCATCCCGATCACCGGTTGGGCGGCCGACCGGTTCGGCACCAAGCGGCTGTTCATGGGCTCCGTCCTCGCCTTCACCCTGGGTTCGCTGTTGTGCGCCCTGGCGGCGAACATCGTGCAACTGATCGCGTTTCGGGTCATCCAGGGTGTCGGCGGCGGCATGTTGCTGCCGCTGAGCTTCATGATCTTGACCCGCGAGGCGGGTCCGCGGCGGCTCGGCCGGCTGATGTCGATCCTGAGCATCCCGATGCTGCTGGCCCCGATCGGCGGGCCCATCCTGGGCGGCTGGCTCATCGACACCTCCAGCTGGCGCTGGATCTTTCTGATCAACCTGCCGATCGGGGTCGTCACCGTCGCGCTGGCGGCGCTGGTGTTCCCCGGGGACCGCCCGGCCAAATCGGAGACCCTGGACGTCGTGGGCATGCTGCTGCTCTCGCCCGGCCTGGCGACCTTCCTGTTCGCGGTGTCGTCCATTCCCGGCCGTGGCACCGTCGCCGATCGCCGGGTGCTGATACCGCTGGTGGTGGGCCTGGCGCTGATCGCGGGGTTCATCGCGCACGCCTGGCGCCGGGTCGACCATCCGCTGATCGACCTGCGGCTGTTCCGCAATCACGTGCTCACGCTGGCCAACGTGACGATGCTGGTGTTCGCCACCGCCTTCTTCGGGGCCGGCCTGTTGTTGCCCAGCTACTTCCAGCAGGTGCTGCACCAGACGCCCATGCAGGCGGGCGTGCACATGATCCCCCAGGGCCTCGGCGCCATGCTGACGATGCGGCTCACCGGCCCGCTCGTCGACCGGCAGGGTCCGGGCAAGATCCTGCTGGTGGGCATCGCGCTGCTCACCGCCGGGCTCGGGACGTTCGCCTTCGGCGTGGCCCGGCAGGCCGGGTACCTGCCCGCACTGCTGGTCGGCCTGGCCATCATGGGGTTGGGGATGGGCTGCACCATGATGCCGCTCAACGTCGCGTCGGTGCAGGCGCTCGCCCCGCATCAGATCGCGCGCGGCACGACGCTGATGAGCGTCAACCACCAGGTGGGCGGCTCGATGGGCACGGCCGTCATGTCGGTGATCCTGGCCAGCCACTTCAATCGCAGCGACAACATCCTCGCCGCCAAGAAGCTCGCGGCGTTGCAACAGAAGGCCGCCGTGAGCGGCGCCCCGGTCGACCGCTCCGCCATACCGCCGCAGACCTACGCGCCGGGCTTCCGGGTCGATCTCGCGCACGACCTGTCGCACGCCTACGCGGCGGTCTTCGCCATCGCCGTCGTGCTCGTGGTCTGCACCTTCATCCCGGCGGCGTTTCTGCCGAAGCGGCCGGTCAGCCAACCGCCGCCCGAGTAACCGACCCCCGCCTCGTCGACACCGCCCGGGCCACGATCCGGCGCTGATCCGTCAACGGTTGCACAACGAACTCACCGCGAACTCCCGCAATCGGCCCCGGCAGTCCATGCCGGGTGGATATGCTCAGCACCGCCATGGATAAGGCGCAATCCGTACCCTCCGCCACAATGCTCAGCGCTGCCGCCGGGCATCCGGATGCGGCCGACAACGGCTACCCCGACAAACTCGACGCCGCGCTGTTCCGCATCGCCGGCGTCTGCGGCCTGGCCTGCGTCATGGCCGTTCTGGACAGCACGGTCGTCGCCGTCGCCCAGAACACCTTCATTCGCCAGTTCGGGTCCACCCCGACGGTCGTCTCGTGGACGATCGCCGGCTACATGCTGGCCTTCGCGACCGTCATCCCCGTCACCGGCTGGGCGGCCGACCGATTCGGCACCAAACGCCTGTTCATCGCCTCGGTCCTGGTGTTCACGCTCGGCTCGCTGCTGTGCGCGATCGCCCCGAACATCGTGCTGCTGATTCTGTTCCGGATCCTGCAGGGCATCGGCGGCGGCATGCTGTTGCCGCTGAGTTTCGTCATCCTGACCCGCGAGGCCGGGCCCAAGCGGGTGGGCCGCCTGATGGCGGTGGGGGGCATCCCGATCCTGCTGGGTCCCATCGGCGGCCCCATCCTGGGCGGTTGGCTGATCGGCGCGTACGGCTGGAAGTGGATCTTCCTGGTCAACCTGCCGATCGGGCTGGCCGCCTGCGCCCTCGCGGCGGTGCTGTTCCCCAAGGACCGGTCCGCCCCCTCCGAAGCGCTCGACGTCACCGGCATGCTGCTGCTGTCGCCGGGGGTGGCGGTCTTCCTCTGCGGGGTGTCGTCCATCCCCGGCCGCCACGTCCTGACCGACCCGTACGTGTTGCTTCCCGCGCTCCTCGGTGCGGCGCTGATCGCCGCGTTCGTCCTGCACGCGCTGTATCGCACCGACCACCCGCTCATCGACCTGCGGCTGTTCAAGAATCGGGTGGTCACCGAGGTCAACGCGACGCTGCTGGTTTTCGGGGCCGCCTCGGTGGGCACCGGGCTGGCGGTGCCCAGTTACTTCCAGATCGCGCAGCACGAGACGCCCATGCAGGCCGGGCTGCACATGCTGCCGGTCGGCGTGGGCGCCGTGCTGACGATGCCGCTCAGCGGGGCGTTCATGGACCGGCGCGGGCCGGGCAAGATCGTCCTGTTCGGCCTCCCGCTGATGGCGGTGGGCCTGGGCGTCTTCACCTACGGGGTCGCCACCCAGGCGCCGTATCAGCCCATCCAGCTGGCCGGGCTCGCGATCACGGGGCTGGGCATCGGGTGCACGACGACGCCGCTGTCCGCCGCGCTGATGCAGGCACTCGCGCCGCATCAGGTGGCCCGCGGGACCACGCTGATCAGCGTGAACCAACAGATCGGGGGGTCCATCGGGGCCGCGATGATGGCGGTCCTGTTGACCAACCAGTTCAATCGCGACCAGCCGCTGCTCGCGGCCAGCGAGCTGGCGGCCGGGCACCCTGGCGGCGGACGCCGCGGCGCGCCGCCCGACGCCGTGGCCGGCACGCGGCAGGGCGCGGCCGACCTGGCCGTCACCGCGTCGCATCACCTGGCGCACGCCTACACGGTGGTGTTCGTGCTGGCCGTGGTGCTGGTGTCGGTGACCATCATCCCGGCGTCGTTCCTGCCGAAAAAGCCGGCCCGGCCGCCGGGCCAGGAGGACTCCTAGCCGCCGCCGTCCGTGCCGCCCACGGTGTCGAGCACCCAGGCGTACTGGAAGGCCGCTTCCTCCCACGCCTTGTAGCGGCCGCTGACGCCGCCGTGCCCGGCGTTCATCTGGGTCTTCAGCAGGATCCCGCGGCCGCCGCCGTTGGCGTGGCGCAGCGCAGCAACCCATTTGGCGGGTTCCACGTAGTACACCCGGGTGTCGTTGAGCGAGGTCATCGCCAGGATCGCCGGGTAATTCCTGGAGTCGACGTTCTCGTAAGGCGAGTAGGACTTCATGTAGTCGTAGACGTCCTTGTCCGCCAACGGGTTTCCCCACTCGTCCCACTCGGTGACGGTCAGGGGCAGCGACGGGTCCAAGATGGTGGTCAGCGGATCGACGAACGGAACCTGGGCCACGATGCCGGCGAACAGTTCGGGCGCCAGGTTGGCCACCGCCCCGACGAGCAGCCCGCCCGCACTGCCGCCGAGCGCCACCAGCCGATTGGGCCGGGTCACCTCGGTGTCGACGAGATGCCGTGCGGCTGCGACGAAATCGGTGAACGTGTTCCTCTTGTGCAGCAGCTTGCCGTCCTCGTACCACAACCGGCCCATCTCGCCACCACCGCGGACGTGGGCGATCGCGAAGACCATGCCGCGGTCCAGCAGCGACAGCCGCGCTATCGAGAAGCTGGGGTCCATGCAGATCTCGTAGGCGCCGTAGCCGTAGAGGAGTGCGGGAGCCGGGACTTCGATGCCGGCGCGGTGCACGATCGACAACGGGATGCGGGTGCCGTCGTCGGCGATCGCCCAGTCGCGCCGCTCGACGTAGTCCGCGGGTCGATAGCCAACGAGCACGGGCTGCTCGCGCAGCAGGGTGCGCTCGCCGGTGCCCAGGTCGATGTCGTACACCCGCGCCGGGATGACCAGCGAACCGGCCCGGACCCGGAGCTTGGGCGCGTCCCAGTTGGGGTTGCCGGCGGCGCCCGCGGACATCAGCTCGGAGTCGAACGAAAGTTCCTCCGGTTCGCCGTATTCCCCGTCGGCGCCGATGCCCCACAACTGCAGGCGGGGCAGCGCCTCGCGGCGGTAGCTGACCACCAGGTGGCGGGCGAACGCGTCGACGGCGTCCAGCCGGACGTCGTCGCGGTGCGGGATCAGCGTGCGCTGCCGTGTGGGGTCCTCGACCGGGGCTTCGGCGAGCGTGAAGTTCACCGCGCCGTCGTTGTGCAAGATCAGGAACCGGTCGTGCCCGCCGACGACGGCGTGCTCCACCGAGTACTCCACCCCTTCGCGCCGGGGCAGCACGACGGTGAACGCCGCCCGCGGGTCGGCGGCGTCGGCGTAGCGGATCTCGGAGGTGATGGACGAGCCCGAGCCGATGAACACGTAACGCTCGCTGCGGGTCATCCCGACGCCGAGCCAGAACCGTTCGTCCGCCTCGTGATACACCAGCTCCGCCGCGGCGCCGGAGCCCGCCTGGTAGCGCCACACCTTGTCCGGGCGGTGCGCCGCGTCGAGGGTCAGGTAGTACACCGTCCGGTTGTCGGCCGCCCACGTCGCTCCGGCCGCGATGTCGGCGATCTGGTCGGCATACAGCTCACCGGTGCGTAAGTCCTTGAATCGCAACGTGTAACGCTCGTCGCCCACCGTGTCGACGGAGTAGGCCAGCAGGTGCCCGTCCAGGCTGACGGCGGCGGCGCCCAGCGAGAAGAACTCGTGGCCTTCGGCTTCGGCGTTGGAGTCGAGCAGGATCTGTTCGCCGGGTACGTCGGTGTGTTCGTCGAGGGTCGGCGGGTCCCAGTCGGCCGGATCGCTCACCGGGCAGCGGCACTGCACCCGATATTGCTTGCCCTCGTAGGTGCGGGCGTAATACCACCAGTCACCCTGACGGGTCGGCACCGACAGGTCGGTCTCCTTGGTGCGCGCCTTGATCTCGTCGAAGATTTTCTGCCGCAATGGTTCCTGGTGGTCGGTCATCCGGTCGACGTAGGAGTTCTCCGCCTCGAGGTAGGCGATGACCTCCGGATCGGCCTTGTCGCGCAGCCATTCGTACGGGTCGACGAAGACGTCGCCGTGGTGTTCGCGCCGGTGCTCGACCCGCTTGGCGGTGGGCGGCAGGGGCGCCTGAGGTTCGCTCATGCGCCCGGGCCGATCCAGTCACCGAAGCTCAATCCCGAGATTCGTTCGTAGGCCTCGATGTAACGGTCCCGCGTGGCCGCGATGACGTGGTCCGGCAGTGGTGGCGGCGGTTGGTCGCCGTGCCGGTCCCAACCGGACTCCGGACCAATGAGCCAGTTGCGGACGAACTGCTTGTCGAAACTGGCCTGCACGACACCGACCCGGTAGTCGGCGGCCGGCCAGTACCGCGACGAGTCGGGGGTGAAGATCTCGTCGGCCAGCACCAGGTTGCCCTCACCGTCGGTGCCGAACTCGAACTTGGTGTCCGCGATGATGATTCCCCTACGCAACGCGTGGTCGGCGGCGCGCCCGTAGATCTGCAGCGTGCGGTCGCGCAGCTCGGCCGCGCGCGCCTCGCCCACCAACTCGACCACCCGGGCGAAGGGGATGTTCTCGTCGTGGTCGCCCAGCGCCGCTTTCGTCGCCGGGGTGAACAGCGGCTCGGGGAACCTGCTGGCCTCGACCAGCCCGGGCGGCAGCGCGATGCCGCAGACCTCACCGGTCGCTTGGTAGTCGAGCAACCCGGAGCCGGTGAGGTAACCGCGGGCCACGCACTCCACCGCAACCATGTCCAACTTCCGCACCAGCAGCGCCCGGCCCAGCACCTCGTCGGGGATTCGCGGGTCGTCCGGCGGCCCGGCCAGGTGGTTGGGGGCCGCAGCGAGGTCCGAGACGAGCCCGAAGAAGAACACGCTCATGGCCGTCAGGATCCGGCCCTTGTCGGGGATCGTGCTGTCGAGGACGTAATCGAACGCCGAGATCCGGTCGCTGGCGACCAGCAGCAGGTGCTCGTCGTCGACGCGGTAGATCTCGCGCACCTTGCCGCTGGCCAGATGCTCGTAGTCGGACAATGCGGGACGCATCGGGCCAGCCTATCGGGCAACCTTGCGGCGCCCGGGCGCGAGCTGTGCTGGTATCGGAGGTATGACGCGGTTCCTGCCCTACTCGACCAGACCCCTTCGCCTGTTCGGCCAACTGATCAGCGACGTCGTCGTCTCGCTGTGGACGGTGATCTGGGGGTTCACCGGCCTGGCGGTACACGACGCCATCGCCACCATCGGCGACGCGGGGCGGGAGCTGGAGAACGGCTCGAAGGGCATCGCCGGCGGCATGGCCTCGGCCGGTCACGAGGCGCAGCAGATCCCGTTGGTCGGTGACGCGGTGAGCAAGCCGCTCACCGCGGCCAGCGACGCGGCCATGGACATCGCGGGCGCCGGGCACAGCCTGAACTCCACGGCCGGCTGGCTCGCCGTGTTGCTCGGGATGGCCGTCGCCGCGCCGCCGATCCTGGCGGTCACCATGCCGTGGCTGTTCCTGCGGCTGCGGTTCTTCCGCCGCAAATGGACGGTGACCGCCCTGGCCGCCACGCCGGCCGGACAGCAGCTGCTGGCTCTGCGGGCGATGACGAACCGGTCGCCGGGCAAGCTCGCGGCCGTGAGCGCCGACCCGGTCGGCGCGTGGCGGCGCGAGGATCCCGTGACCATCCACCGACTGGCCGCGCTGGAACTGCGGGCCGCGGGGATCCGGATCAGGACCGGCTGACCGCGCCGCGCCGCGACCGCGGCAGCCGGACCGTCACGATTGCTCGTGCAGCGCCACCACGAGGTGCCGCATCCCGGTGTGGCGGTTGCTGCGCGTCCACTCGACGTCGCGCACCACCCGCACGCCGGCGAACCGCGACAACAGCTCCTCGAACAGCACCCGCAACTCCAGGCGGGCCAGGTTGGCGCCCAGGCAGTAGTGCACACCTTGACCGAATCCCAAGTGCGGATTGGGTTTTCGGGTGATATCGAACTCGTCGGGTCGCTCGAACACCGCGGGGTCGCGGTTGGCGGAGGCCTCCCAGATCTGGACCTTCTGCCCGGCCTGGATCGGCCGTCCGCCCAGCTCGACGTCGCGGGTCGCGGTGCGCCGCTTGGACGGCGAGGGCGCCGTCCACCGCACCATCTCCTCGACGGCGGTGGGCAGCGTGGCGGGATCGGCGCGCAGCGCCCGCAACTGCTCCGGATGCTGGGCCAGCGCGAGCAGCCCACCCGCGATCGCGTTGCGGGTCGTCTCGGCGCCGGCGCTGAACAGCAGGCTGAAGAACAGATAGAGCTCGAGATCCGACAGCGCGGGGGCTTCGGCGTCGTCGACCACCGCATTGGCGACGACCGACAGCATGTCCTCGGTGGGTTGCGCGCGCTTGGCGGCGATGAGCTGCTGGCCGTAGGCGTACATCCGGGACCCCGCTTCGGCCTCGGACAACTGCGCCAGCGCCGCCTTGCGGGAACCGCCGAAGTCGAACTGCGGCTCGATCGCCTCGAACAGCCAATGCCGTTCCGACTCCGGCACTCCCAGCAGGATGCAGATCATCTGCATGGGCAGCTCGGCCGCCACGTCGACGAGGAAGTCGAACGGCTCGCCCGGCACCACCGCGTCCAGCAGTCGCCGCGCGCGGGCCCGCAGATCGTCCTCGACCAGCCGGATCATCCGCGGCGTCAGCCCCGAGCTGACCAGGCGGCGGATCTGGGCGTGCCGCGGGTCGTCCATCATGTTGAGCACCTGACCGGCGATGGCCAGGTCCTGCAGCAACGTGCCACCGTACGGCCGCCGGCCCCCGGTGACCGAGGAGTAGGTCACCGGATCCTTGAGCACCGCAAGGGTTTCGGCGTACGTGGCGACCGACCAGAAGCCCTCGCCATCCGGGGTGTTGTCGGTCGGGGCGTGCCAGTAAACCGGGGCCTCGCGGCGGTGCACGGCGAACACCTCGTGCGGGAAGCCGTCGGCGAAATTGTCGAGATCGGTGAGGTCGAGGCCCGCGAGGGTCACAAGATTGCGCCCGGTGCGTACTTGGCCGCGTCGGGGTAGCGGCTCACGAGGGCGTCCACCGCCGCGGCCACCTCGTCCACCTGGTCAGCGGCCGCGCCCGTGAACGCCTTTTTGTCGGCCAGCGCCGCTTCCAGCGCCGCCCGGTCCAACGGCAGCCGCTCGTCGGCGGCCAACCGGTCGAGGAGGTCGGGTTCGGCGCCGCGCTCGCGCATGGCCAACGCCGTCGCGACCGCGTGCTCGCGGATGACGTGATGCGCGGCCTCACGTCCGACACCGGCGCGCACCGCCGCCATCAGCACCTTGGTGGTGGCCAAGAACGGCAGGTAGCGATCGAGCTCCCGGTCGATCACCGCCGGGTACGCCCCGAACTCGTCGAGCACGGTCAGGAACGTCTCGATCTGCCCGTCCATCGCAAAGAAGCTGTCCGGCAACGCGACTCGCCGCACCACCGAGCAAAAGACGTCGCCCTCGTTCCACTGCGCACCGGCAAGTTCGGCGGCCATCGAGGCGTAACCGCGCAGCACCACCTGCAACCCGTTGACCCGCTCACAGCTGCGGGTGTTCATCTTGTGCGGCATCGCCGACGAACCGACCTGCCCGGGCGCGAAGCCCTCGGTGACGAGTTCGTGGCCGGCCATCAGCCGGATGGTGTGCGCGAGCGACGACGGCCCGGCGCCGAGTTGCACCAGCGCCGAGGTCACGTCGTGGTCGAGTGAGCGCGGATAGACCTGCCCGACGCTGGTCAATACCGTTGTAAAGCCCAGGAATTCGGCGACCCGACGCTCAAGCTCGGCCAGCTTGGCGGTGTCGCCGTCGAGCAGGTCGAGCATGTCCTGCGCGGTACCCATCGGCCCCTTGATGCCGCGCAGCGGGTAGCGGTCGATCAGCTCCCGCAGCCGGGTCAGGGCGACCAGCGTCTCCTGGGCCGCCGAGGCGAACCGCTTGCCCAGGGTGGTGGCCTGCGCCGCGACGTTGTGGCTGCGCCCGGCCATCACCAGGTCGCGGTAGGCCACGGCCCGCTCCGCCAACCGCGCCACCACGGCGACCCCGTGGGCGAATACCAGCTCGAGTGACCGCTTAATCTGCAGCTGCTCGACGTTCTCGGTCAGGTCGCGGCTGGTCATGCCCTTGTGCACCTGCTCGTGACCGGCGACGGCGTTGAACTCCTCGATGCGGGCCTTGACGTCGTGGCGCAGCACCCGTTCGCGGGCCGCGATCGACGGCAGGTCGACGGTGTCCAGGACGCGCTCGTAGTCGTCGACCGCACCGTCGGGCACCGCGACGCCCAGCTCGGCCTGGGCCCGCAGCACCGCCAGCCAGAGGCGGCGCTCGGCGACGATCTTGGCCTCCGGCGACCAGATGGCGACCATGTCGGGGCTGGCGTAGCGGGCGGCCAGCACGTTCGGAATGCTCACTTGGTCCTCACGAACACACAGCTTACGGTCGGCCCCTCCCGTCACTTCCCTCCCGGTTTCCGGGGTGACAGGCAAAGTGCCCGCCTCGCAGCGACAGAACCGCGGTCCCCCGCGGTGTCGCTGTGAGGCGGGCACATCGCCCACCCCCGGTGCCAGGGACCGGTGGGGCCGGTGTGACTCGCTCCGGCCGCCTAACCTATCCGGATGTACTTCGCCGGGGTGGACCTCGCCTGGGCGGGGCGCAATCCGACCGGTCTGGCCGTCGTCGACGCGGACGGGTCGCTGGTGAGCGTGTCCGCGGTCCGCGACGACGAGGAGATCCTCGCCGCGCTGCGGCCGTACACGCGGGGCGACTGCCTGGTCGCCTTCGACGCGCCGTTGGTGGTGACCAACCCGACCGGGCAGCGTCCCGCGGAGGCCGCGTTGAACCGCGACTTCCGCAGGTTCGAGGCCGGTGCCCACCCGGCCAACACCGGAAAACCCGAATTCGCGCACGGGGCCCGTGGCGGGCGCCTGGCGCGCGCGCTCGGCCTGGAGCTGGACCCACGCTCGGCGGCGGCCCGGCGCGCCATCGAGGTGTACCCGCACGCCGCGACGGTCGCGTTGTTCCGCCTCGAGCGCACGCTGAAATACAAGGCCAAGCCGGGCCGCACGGTGGCCGGGCTCAAGGCCGAACTGCTCGTTCTGATGGACGGCGTCGAGCGGCTGTCGCGAGCCGCGGTGCCACTGCACGTCGCGGCCCATCCCGGGTGGGCGGCACTGCGCCGGGGCGTGGTCGCGGCGGAACGCAAGAGCGCCCTGCGCCGCGCCGAGGATCCGGTCGACGCCGTCGTGTGCGCCTATGTCGCGTTGTTCGCGCAGCGCCGCCCGGCCGACGTGACGATCTACGGCGACCCCGCCACCGGGTGCATCGTGACGCCGTCGCTGCGGCCGCGCACCTAGCTCAGATCCGGACGGGCCGCTGGTCGATGGGCGCCAGCACGTCGATGAGGTCGGCGACCGCGCCCAGCGCCGCCGCCCGTGGGTCGCGGCCCTCCACCAGCGCCGAGACCACCGAACCGTCGACGGCGCAGAGCAGCGTGCACACCAGCTCGATGTGCACCGACCGGCCGGATCGTTCGATCGCCTCGGCCACCGCCTCGGCGCGCTGCCGCAGGCTGCGCCGCATCGTCTCCTGCAACGCCGGGAACCGGGTGCACGCGATGTGTCGCTCGTAGCGAGAGATCAACTGTTCGGTGAGCCCCTCCCCGGACACGTCACCGACGAGCAGGTCCGCGAGCACCTCGGCGATGGTCTCCGGTCCGCGGCGTCGGCGGGACAGGGCGGTGACCCGCGACCGCAGCTGCGCCACCTCGATCATGGCGATGTGCTCGACGGCGCGGGCGATCAGATCGTCGAGGGAGGAGAAGTAATAAGTGGTGGAAGCCAACGGCAATCCGGCGCGCCGTGCCACCGCCCGGTGCCGCACCGCCTCGAAGCCGCCCTCGGCCAGCAGCTCGGCGGCAGCGCTGACGAGCGCATACCGTCGACGTTCTCCTTTCGGAGTAACCGCTGCAGTCACGAGTAGCCATCGTGCCAGCCAAAGTGGTACTGCATTGCCATTTCGGCCAAACGACCCGCCGCGCGGACATGGCATGATGGCCCGCATGCCCGATTTGAGCCGCCGCGCGGTGCTGCGCCTCGGCACCGGCGCGGCCGCCGGTGCGGTCGGCGCCTACGGGCTCGACATGTTGTTCAAACCGCGCACATCTCACGCGACGCCGCCGCCCGCGGCCGGCACGCAGCCCCCGTTGGCGCCGCCGCGACCCGTGCCCGTCGAGCCGGCGCCCGCCGGCCCCGCGGCGCCGACGATGGTGACCGGTTCGTTCGTCTCAGCCGCCCGCGGCGGCATCAGCACCAACTGGGCCATCGCGCGGCCGCCCGGCCAGACCAAGCCGCTGCGGCCGGTAATCGCGTTGCACGGCAAAGGCAGTGACGCGGCCACCGTGATGGCCGGCGGCGTGGAGCAGGGTCTGGCGCAGGCGGTCAACGCGGGGCTGCCGCCGTTTGCGGTCGTCGCCGTCGACGGCGGCGGCGGTTACTGGCACAAAAGGTCTTCCGGCGAGGACAGCGGCGCGATGGTGCTCGACGAGCTCATCCCGATGCTCGGTGGCCAGGGGCTGGACACGTCGCGGGTGGCGTTTTTGGGCTGGTCCATGGGCGGCTACGGCGCGCTGCTGCTCGGCGGCCGGCTGGGCCCGGGGCGCACCGCGGCGATCTGCGCGGTGAGCCCCGCGCTGTGGCTGTCCTCGGGTGCGGCCGCGCCGGGCGCGTTCGACGGGCCGGACGACTTCGCCGCGAACTCCGTGTTCGGGATGCCGGCGCTCGGATCGATCCCGATCCGGGTGGACTGCGGCGACAGCGATCCTTTCTACGGTGCGACAAAGCAATTCATCGCTCAGTTGCCGACGCCGCCCGCGGGCGGTTTCTCGCCCGGGGGGCACGACCCGCAGTACTGGAGCTCCCAGTTGCCGGCCGAGCTGACGTGGTTGGCTCCCCTATTGATCGCCTAGCGCGTGAGAACTGATCGCTCGCGGGAGTCGCGCCGCGACACGGGGATCACCCGCGAAACCGCGATACGCTCGGAACAATGAGCGCACCGTTCGACTGGAACCTTCCCTACGCCTGGCCCCGAAAGCCGCTGCTGGCCCGCAACGTTGTGTGCACGTCGCAACCGCTGGCGGCGCAGGCGGGTCTGCGGATGCTCGCCGAGGGCGGCACCGCGGTGGACGCCGCGATCGCCACCGCCGTCACCCTGACCTTGGTGGAGCCGGTGTCCAACGGCATCGGTTCGGACGCGTTTGCCATCGTGTGGGACGGCCGGCAGCTGCACGGACTCAACGCGTCGGGCCGCTCCCCGGCGGCCTGGACCCCCGAATACTTCGGCGGCGCAGCCGTTCCCATGATCGGCTGGGACGCGGTGACGGTGCCCGGCGCGGTGTCGGCCTGGACCGAGCTGCACGCCAAGTTCGGCAGGCTGCCGTTCGAGCGGCTGTTCGAGCCCGCGATCGCCTACGGCCGCAACGGCTTTCTGGTGTCGCCCACGGTCGCCGCGCAGTGGGCGGCGCAGGTGCCGTTGTTCGCCGAACAGCCGGGCTTCGCCGACGCGTTCCTCCCCGGGGGCCGCGCCCCGCGGCCGGGCGAGCTGTTCACCTTCCCCGCACACGCGGCCACCCTGGAGAAGATCGCGGCCAGCAAGGGCGAGGCGTTCTACCGCGGCGAGCTGGCCGCGCAGCTCGAGGCCCACGCCGCCGCGCACAACGGCGCGCTGTCGGCCACCGACCTCGGCGAGCATCGCGCCGACTGGGTGGACACCCTCTCCGGCGGGTACCGCGGTTACACCCTGCACGAGCTGCCGCCCAACGGGCAGGGCATCGTCGCGCTCATCGCCTTGGGAATCCTGGAGCAGTTCGACATGGCCTCGCACCCAGCCGATTCGGCGGACACCGTGCACCTGCAGATCGAGGCGCTGAAACTCGCCTTCGCCGACGCCCAGGCCTACGTCGCCGACGCGGACCACATGCCGGTGCACCCGCAACGGCTGCTGGACCCCGACTACCTGCGCCAACGCGCGGCGCTGATCGACCCCCGGCACGCCAGGCCCGCGTCCGCCGGCGCGCCCGGCGGCGGCACCGTGTACCTGACGGCCGCCGACGGCGACGGGATGATGGTCTCGATGATCCAGTCGAATTACATGGGCTTCGGCTCGGGCGTCGTGGTGCCCGGGACCGGGATCTCGCTGCAGAACCGCGGCGCCAATTTCGTTGTCGACGAAGGGCATCCGAACCAGGTGGGCCCGAACAAGCGCCCCTACCACACCATCATCCCGGGCTTCGTCACGAAGGACGGCGCCGCGGTCATGAGCTTCGGGGTGATGGGCGGCGCGATGCAGCCGCAGGGTCACGTGCAAGTGCTCGCCCGCATCGCCGACCACGGCCAGAATCCCCAGGCGGCGTGCGACGGGCCCCGCTTCCGCTGGGTGCAGGGCCTGCAGGTCAGCTGCGAGGACGGCTTTCCCGCAACGACGCTCGACGAGCTCGCCGAGCGCGGCCATGACCTGGTCGCCGTCGACGACTACAACAGCTTCGGCAGCTGCCAGGCCATCTGGTGCCTGGACGACGGCTACTGCGCGGCCAGCGACCCGCGCCGCGACGGCCAGGCCACCGGGTTTTAGACGCGCACCTTGCCTTCGGCCGCCAGCAGGCCGATATCCGTACGAAAGTGGCTGCCGGGCAACCGAATCGAGCCGAGCAACTCATAGGCCCGCGCCCGGGCCGCGGCCAGGTCGGCGCCCGCTCCCACCACCGACAGCACCCGGCCGCCCGCGGAGACAATCTCGCCGTCGTCGCGGCGCGCCGTCCCGGCGTGCAGCACCCCGTCGGCTTCCGAGCCGACGATGACGTCGCCCACGCGGGGCCGCGCCGGGTAGTTCTCCGCCGCCAGCACCACGGTGACGGCGGCCCCGTCGGCCCACCGCAGTTCGCCGAAGTCGGCCAGGGCTCCGGTGCTCGCCGCGTAGAGCAGCTGACCCAGCGGCGATTCGAGCAGCGCCAGCACCGCCTGCGTCTCTGGGTCACCGAATCGACAGTTGAACTCGACCACCGCGGGGCCGTTGGCGGTGATCGCCAGGCCGGCGTAGAGCAGTCCGCTGAACGGGCTGCCGCGTCGAACCAGCTCTGCGGCAACGGGTTCCACGATGTTTCCGACGATGTCGGAATAGACGTCGTCGGGCAGCCACGGCACCGGCGCGTAGGCGCCCATGCCGCCGGTGTTGGGCCCGGTGTCGGCGTCGCCGACGCGTTTGAAATCCTGCGCGGCCAGCAGCGGAACGACGGTCTCCCCGTCGACCACGCAGAACAGCGACACCTCGGGCCCGTCCAGAAACGACTCCAGCAGCACCGGGTGGCCGGCCTCGAGGAGAGCGGCGGCGTGGGCGCGGGCCGCGGCGCGGTCTGCGGTCACCACCACCCCCTTGCCGGCGGCCAGGCGGTCGTCCTTGACCACCCAGGCCGGCTCCTGGACCGGGGGCCCGAACCGATCCAGGGCCGCGTCGAGGCGCGCCGGGCTGTCCACGAGCTCCGTGGCCGCGGTGCGCACCCCGGCCGCGGCCATCACGTCCTTGGCGAACGCCTTCGAACCCTCGATCCGGGCGGCGTCCTTGCTGGGGCCGAAGCACGCGATGCCGGCCGCGCGTACGGCGTCGGCGACTCCCAGCACCAGCGGCACCTCGGGGCCGATGACGACCAGGTCCGCCCGCACGTCGCGCGCCAGGGCGACCACCTCCTCCGCCGAGGTGACGTCGACGTCGCGCTGCTCGGCCAGCCGGGCGGTGCCGGCGTTGCCGGGCGCGATGGCCAGGCCGTCGACCTGGGGGTCTTTGCGCAGCGCCAGCAGCAGCGCATGCTCACGGGCACCGGAACCGATCACCAGGACGCGCACGAGACGTCAGACTAGCTCAGCCGTCCGCGGAGATCCGTTCCAGCAGCTTCGTCAGCTCCTTTTGCTGCGCGGCGGTGAGGCGCTCGAGGCGCTTGTCAAACTCGGCGGAGAGCAGCGCGAGTCCCGCGGCGGCGACCTTGCGCCCGGCGCGGGTGAGCAGTAGGCGGTGCCGGCGCAGGTCGGCGGGGTCGATCTCGCGGCGCACGAAGCCGGCGGCCTCGAGCCGCTTGAGGTAGGCCGTCACGGTGGCCTTCGGCATGCTCAGGGTGGTCGCGAGCTCGGCCGGATAGGGGTGCTCGTCGATTTCCGCGAGCACGAACAGCTCCTTGGATTCCACGCCGAGCGCGCAGATGCCGGCCTCGGCGTCGGCGATCACCGACAGCAGCACCCGGTAGTTCAGCGACCAGATTCTGGCCGGGTCGACGGCCGACATTCGACTTGCCAGCTCGTTCAGATGTGAACTAGTTTGAGTATGAACAAACGCATGCTCGAACAATCTACCAGAAAGCGGCCGCCATGCCTCTCGACCACTACGTGACACTCGGACGGTCCGGTTTGCGTGTCAGCGCCCTGTGCCTGGGCGCCATGACCTTCGGCGAGGACCTGGGCTGGGGCACCAGCGTCGAGGAGTCTCAACAGATCATCGACCGCTACCTCGAGCTCGGCGGCAACTTCATCGACACCGCCAACTTCTACACCCGCAGCCACTCCGAGAAGATCATCGGTGACCACATCGGTCGCCACCCCGCCCGTCGCGATCGCGTGGCGATCGCCACCAAGTTCAGCGGCAACCTGTATCCGGGTGACCCCAACGGCGGCGGCTCCGGCCGCAAAGCAGTGATCAGCGCCTGCGAGAACTCGTTGCGGCGCCTGCAAACCGATTACATCGACCTGTATTGGCTGCACATGTGGGACGCCAACACCCCGATCGAGGAGACCTTGGCGGCGCTGCACGACTTGGTGCGGGCGGGCAAGGTCCGTTACATCGGTGTGTCGGACACGCCGGCGTGGAAGATCGCGCAGGCCAACGTGATTGCGGGATTCCGTGGCTGGGAGGCGTTCATCGGCCTGCAGGTCGAATATTCGCTGCTCGAGCGCGCCATCGAACAGGAACTCGCGCCGATGGCGGCGGAATTCGGGCTGGGCATCACCCCGTGGTCGCCGCTCAAGAGCGGCGTGCTCAGCGGCAAGTACACCCGCGCCACCGCCGGCCGGCACGCCGCCGATCGCGGCGCGTTGGTCGACGCCTTCCTCAACGAGGACACCTACGCCCTGATCGACGAGTTGGAGGTCATCGCCGGCGCGCACGAGACCACCGTCGCCAGCGTCGCGTTGGCCTGGGTGAGCGCGCAGCCGGGGGTTTCGTCCGTCATCATCGGCGCGCGCCGGCTGTCTCAGCTCGACGACAATGTCCGCGCCGTCGATGTGCGGCTCGGCGCGGACGAGCTGGCGCGGCTGGACGCGCTCACCAAGCCCGAGTTCGGCTTCCCCACCAACATGCTCGAGATGGCACCCGGCATCATCAACGGCGGCACGACGATCAACGGCGTGTCGGCACCGATCTCCGAGTACGTGATGCCCGACGGCGGGCGGCCTTACTAGCGGCTATTTCCGTTCGCCGCCGTGCATCTTCAGGGCGGCGTCGACGTTGGCCTTCTTGTCCTCCCCGGATCCCCGCGCGGCGGCCTTCTTGCGCTTCGCGATCACCGCGTCGACCGCTCCGTTGAGCGCGGACCCCAACGGGAAGCCCAGGTAGTGGGTGAGGAAGAGCGCCATCTCCTTGAGTTCGGTCTCGTCGAGCTCGCCGTTGAGCAGGGCGGCGTTGATTTGAATCTCGGCCAGGTCGCGGTTCCCGATCGCGGTCACCGCGGTCAGTGTCATGATGCGCTTGTCGCGCATCGACAGGCCGGGGCGGGTCCAGATGCTGCCGAACAGGTGGTCGACGGTCAGGTCGAAATACGCGTCGCCCTCGATGTTGGGCATCTCCCAGCCGTAGACCTCGTTCATCTTCTGCAGGCCCTTGCGGCGCTGTTCGTCCATTTACGGCCCTTCCTCGGTGTGCGGCACGCCCAAACCGGCGGCCAGCCGCTCGTAGGCGATGTGCGCCAGCGGCAGGTCGACCGACATCGCCTCGCCCAACGCCAGCGCCAGGCTGAGGTCCTTCTCCCCCAGGCCGCGGGCGTGCACGAAGGACTCGTACAGGAAGTGGTCCGGCGCTAGGTCGTTCATGTCGTCGCGCACCATGATCGCTCCCGGGCCGCTGGTGAGCGCATCGGTGTGCCGCACCACCCGGCCCAGCGCCTGCAGGTTCAGCCCGGCCGCCTCGGCGAGCTTCATGGCCTCGCACGCCGCCGCGTAGGACGTGAAGGTCAACATGTTGCGCGCCAACTTCATTCGCGTGCCCGCGCCCGGCTCACCGGCGTGGATCACCAGCGACGCCCAGTGCTTGAACGCCGGCTTGATCCTCTCGTACACCTCCCGCTCGGCGCCGACCATGGTGGCGAGCTCGCCCCTGGCCGCCGCGGCCGCGCCTCCGCTGACCGGCGCGTCGACGATGTGCAGGCCTCGCGGTTTGTGTTCGGCGGCCAACTCGACGGCGGTGGTGTCGCTGATCGTCGAGTGGATCGCGATGACGGTGCCGGGTTTGGCGTGCCCGGCCAGCTGCCCGACGACGTCGCGCACCTGAGCATCGTTGAGCACCGTGACGTGGACGATGTCGGCCGTCGCCACGTCGGCCACGCTGTCCGCGACGCCGGCACCCTTTTCCACGAGCGGCGTCATCGCCTCGGTGCGGATGTCGTATACCGTGATCCCGCCCGGCCATTCGGTCATCCTGGTGGCCATCGGCGCGCCCATGTTGCCCAGGCCGATGTAGCCGAGCCTCAACTGCTCGGTCATGAGCGGATGATCTGTCCGCCGTCGACGTTGAAGATCTGCCCGGTGATCCAGGCGGCGTCATCCGAGAGCAGGAACAAGCACATCCCGACCAGGTCGGCCGGAGTTCCCATGCGCGACAACGGCAGTCCCTTGACGATGTCGGCGACGATCTCCTGCGGGGTGGTGGTCCGGTTGGCCTCGGTGTCGATGGGGCCGGGCGCGATCGCGTTGATGCGAATGTTCTGACCGCCCAGCTCGCGCGAGAGCTGTTGGGTCAGGCCGTTGACGCCGACCTTGGCCAGTCCGTAGAAGTTCGCGTACAACCATGCCGCCGTTGAAGATTGGTTGACGATCGCCCCGCCGCCCCGCTTGGCCATCTTCTTGTAGACCGCGCGGGTGCACCACAGCGCACCGTCGAGGTTGACGCTCATGAACTTCTTGTAGTACTCGGGATCGACGGTGAGCAGGAAGTCCAGCTTCATGCCGCCGAAGATCGCGGCGTTGTTCACCAGGTAGTCGATGCCGCCGTATTCGGCCAGCGTCCGGTCCGCCATCGCCTTGGCCGACGCCGGGTCGGAGACGTCGACCGGCACGGCCAGCGCGGTGCCGCCGTCGGCGGCGATCTGCTTGGCCACGCCCTCGGCGGCCTCGGCGTTGATGTCGGCCACGACAACGGCTGCGCCCTCGCGCGCCAGCGCTTCCGCGTAGGCCTGACCGATGCCGCCGCCCGATCCGGTGACGATGGCGACTTTGTTCTCGAACCGCATGTTGTCCTCTCGGGGTGTCACTGAACGGCGGTGGCGATGGTCTTGATTTCCAGGTATTCCTCGAAGCCCGCCAGCCCCATTTCCCGGCCATTGCCGGACTGCTTGTAGCCGCCGAACGGCGCGTCGGCGGAGTACCAGACACCACCGTTGACGTTGACGGTGCCCACCCGCAGCCGCGACGCGAACGTCGCGGCCCGCTGCGGGTCGGCGCTGAACACGGTGCCGGACAGGCCATATGGTGAATCGTTGGCGATGCGCAGCGCGTCCTCGTCGCCGTCGTGGGCGATCACGGTGAGCACCGGCCCGAAGATCTCCTCTCGGGCCGGGCGCGCGTCGTTGGTGAGCCCGGCGATCACGGTGGGCTCGATGAAGAAGCCCGCGTCCTTGTCGGCCGGCCTGCCGCCGCCGCACGCGAACGTCCCGCCCTCCTCGATCGCCAGGTCCAGGTAGCTCTGCACCCGGTCGCGCTGGCGCGCGGAAATGACCGGGCCGCAAACCGTTCCGGGCTTGTTGGGATCGCCGGGCTTGATGGACCCCATGGTGCCGGCCGCGATGGCGACCGCCTCGTCGTAGCGCGCGCGGGGCACCACCAGCCGGGTCGTGATTGCGCAGCCCTGCCCGGCATGCATCGACGCGGTGAATGCGGCCACCGAACACGCCCCGGCCAGGTCGGCGTCATCGAGCACCACGAACGCCGACTTGCCGCCCAGCTCGAGGAAGACCTTCTTGAGCGTGGCGGCGGCATCCGCCATCACCGCACGGCCGGTCGCGGTGGACCCGGTGAACGAAACCATGTCGACGCGAGGATCTTTCGCCAGCAGCGCGCCCACGCCGTGGTCGCTGGAGGTGACGATGTTGAGCACGCCCGGCGGAAAGTCGGTGTGGGAGGCGATGAGCTCGCCGAGCACCGCCGCGCACCACGGCGTGTCCGGCGCGGGCTTGAGCACCACCGTGTTGCCCGCGGCCAGGGCGGGCCCCAGCTTGGCGAGATTG
>NZ_LZKC01000204.1:0-24849 GCF_001672685.1 Mycobacterium sp. E2462 | reverse complement strand
TTACGGCTGATACCGATGGGACTTGAGTGACACGTGTGGCATTTATTTGATCGTTATTGAGACGACTGCCGTCGATCCCCGGGCTGACCCAGGCCGCGCCGGCCGCGCCCGCCGCGGCTCCCGCCGCTCCGGGACTGAACAGCCTGCTGCCGGGCCTCGCGCAGCCGGCCCCCGCGAAGGCGCCGACCGCGCCGACCGCACCCGCCTCGTCGGCGATTCCGGGCCTCCCGGCGATCCCGGGCCTGTCGGCGCCGGCGGCCCCCGCCACCCCGCCGGCCCCGCAGTTGCCGCAGGCGCGGGTCGACATGCCGGCGATGCCTTCGGGCCTGCCGGTGAACGTGCCGCCGCAGCTGAACCTGCCTCAGGACCTGACGGCCCTGACCAGCCAGCTGCCCGGCGCAGCGGCAGCACCGGTGGCCGCCGCGGCACCCGCGGCGGCCAGCCCGGCGGGACCGGCGGCGCCGTTCCTGGCCGCCCTGCCCTGATCAGTTTCGTCACCGACTAATCCACTACCCACGACCGGAGGACACAGTGGCAATCGTTGGAAACCTGTCCAAGGGTTTGGCTGCTGTCGCCATGTCGGTCGCCGCGCTCGGGCTTTGCCCGAGCGCGGCGGCTGACCCGGCGGCGCCGCAGCCGACTCCGCAAACCAACTCGACCGCCGGTCTGCCGGGCCTGCCCGCGCTCTCGCAGCTCAGCCCGATCATCCAGCAGGCGGCCGGCGCGGCCTGGGTCAGCCCGGGGATCGACGGCAGTCCACCGGGCGCCGCGGCCGCCGACGTCGGGGCGGCGGCCGAGGGCACCCCCGGGAAGCTGATGCCCGGAGTGGCCGGCGGGGCCGGCGGCGTGGCGCCCAGTGCGGTGGCAAGGTTCTGCAGGATTTGCGGCGCGTTGGCCGCCGAGCTGATCAGCTGTTGCGGAATGTTCGGCACCGGCGGAGCCGGCACGGGGTCGGCGTGGGCGATCCCGCCCGTCAGCAGTGCTGCGGACGAACCGACGACGACGGCGGCTGCGCGCATGTAGGTCCAGATGGTTGGCATGACTCTCCCTGGTTGTCGATGACAGGTCCCGGCGCCGAAGTTACGGCTGATACCGATGGGACTTGAGTGACACGTGTGGCATTTATTTGATCGTTATTGAGACGAGTGCCGGCGGTGACCAAGCGGGCCGACGGCGTCAGCCACCGGCCGCCCCCGGGCGTAACCAGCCGGAAAAACGGCGCTGAACAGCCGCGATGCCGGCGCGCGAGGCCGGCTCGCTAAAGTCAGGCGGATAGACACCACCTCGGCCGCCGCGGCGGCACCCCGCACCCCGCGGCGGGCCGCGCGGCTGCTCGCCGCCGCGCCGGCGCTGCTCGTCGCCAGCGTCGCCGCCCGGCTGGCCTGGACCTACCTGACGCCGCACGGCGCCAACTTCGTCGACCTGCACGTCTATCTGGGCGGGGCGGCCGCGCTGAACCATCCCGGCACCCTGTACAGCTACGTCTACGCCGACCAGACGCCGGATTTCCCGCTGCCCTTCACCTACCCGCCGTTCGCCGCCGTCGTGTTCTATCCGTTGCAGCTGTTGCCTTTTGGGCTTGTCGCCTTCGGTTGGCAGCTAACGACGATGGCCGCGCTCTACGGCGCGATCCGCCTCAGCCAGCGGATCATGGGGCACGCCGGCGGGCGTCGGCTCGCGATGCTGTGGACGGCGATCGCCATCTGGATCGAGCCGCTGCGCAGCACCTTCGACTACGGCCAGGTGAACGTCTGGCTGATGCTGGCGGTGTTGTGGGCGGTCTACACCAGCAGGTGGTGGCTCTCGGGGCTGTTGGTCGGGGTGGCGGCCGGCATCAAGTTGACCCCCGCGATCGCGGGCCTGTACCTGCTGGGCGCCCGGCGATGGGCCGCGGCGGCCTTCTCGGCGGTCGTTTTCGTTGCCACCGTGGGCATTTCAGCGATCGTCGTCGGCGATCAGACGCGGTACTACTTTTCCGACCTGCTGGGTGACGCGCACCGGGTGGGGCCCATCGCGACGTCGTTCAATCAGTCGTGGCGCGGCGGACTTTCGCGCATCCTGGGCCACGACGTGGGCTTCGGCGCGCCGCTGCTGATCGCGATCGCCGCCACCGCAGCGCTGGCGGCGCTCGCCTGGCGGGCGCTGGACACCTCCGACCGGCTGGGCAGGTTGCTGGTGGTCGAGTTGTTCGGGCTGTTGCTTTCGCCGATCTCGTGGACCCACCACTGGGTGTGGCTGGTGCCGCTGATGGTGTGGGCGCTGCACGGGCCGCCGCGGCGGCGGCCGGGCGCCCGGATCGTGGGGTGGGGCTGGCTGGCCTTGACGGTGGTGGGGGTTCCGTGGTTGCTGAGCTTCGCCCAGCCGACCATCTGGCAGATCAGCCGGCCGTGGTACCTCGCCTGGGCGGGCCTGGTCTACATCGCGGCGGCCGTGGCGACGCTGGGCTGGATCGCGGCCACCGGCCGGCGCGATTAGCCGGCGACGATCCCGTCGATGTCGCGCGCCAGCGCGAGGTCCTTTTCGGTGATGCCGCCCTCGGAGTGTGTCACCAAGGCGAAAGTGACTGTGCGCCAACGGATGTCGATGTCGGGATGATGGTCCACGCTTTCGGCGCGCTCGCCGACGCGGCGCACCGCGTCGATGCCGTCGAGGAAGGCTTTGAATTTGACCGCCCGCCGCAGCGCGCCGTCGCGGCGCTCCCAGCCGTCGAGGTCGGCCAGCGCGGCGTCCACCTGCTCGTCGGTCAACACGGCCATTGCTGGTCACCTCTTTCGCACAGCGCCCCCGGTCAGCTGGCGTCCACGCTACAGCCGCGGCGCACCAGGGTTTCAGGGTGGCGTATTCGGGAAGCCATGGTGAACCAGCTGTCCGGTCCACTCGTTAGTCAGCTGAATGGCCCTTCAACGTGGAAAGGCGACCGGCCGCCATGGCAGAAAACCTGACGCCGCACTTCGAAGAGGTGCAGGCCCATTACGACCTGTCCGACGACTTCTTCCGGCTGTTCCTCGACCCCACGATGACCTACAGCTGCGCCTACTGGGACCGGCTGCGCGACATCTCCCTCGAGGAGGCGCAGATCCGCAAAATCGACCTGTCGTTGGGCAAGCTGGGCTTGCGGGCCGGGATGACGCTGCTGGAGGTCGGCTGCGGCTGGGGCAGCACGCTGCGTCGTGCGCTGGAGAAATACGACGTCAACGTCATCGGGCTCACCCTGTCGGAGCATCAGGCCGCCCACGTCCAGCGCCTCTTCGACTCCCTGGATACCCCGCGCAGCCGGCGTGTCCTGCTCAAGGGCTGGGAGCAATTTGACGAACCCGTCGACCGGATCGTGTCCATCGGCGCGTTCGAGCACTTCGGGTACGACCGCTACGACGACTTCTTCCAGAAGGCCTACAGCGTCCTGCCCGACGACGGCGTGATGCTGCTGCACACCATCACCATGCTGACCCCGGACCAGATGGCCGAGAAGGGCCTGCCGATGACCGAGGAGGTGGCCAGCTTCACCAACTTCATCGGCACCGAGATCTTCCCGGGCGGCCAGCTGCCGCCCATCGAGATGGTCGAGTTCCACGCGTCGAAGATGGGCTTCAACCTCAACCGCCGGCAATCGCTGCAACTGCACTACGCCCGGACGCTGGACCGTTGGGCGGAGGCCCTGCTGGCCCGCCGCGACGAGGCCATCCAGATCCAGTCCGAAGAGGTCTACGACCGGTACATGAAGTACCTGACCGGATGCGCCGACGCGTTCCGGACCGGCTACATCGACGTCAACCAGTTCACCCTGGCCAAGTAGCGCGAGCGGCGTGCCCGGCGGGCTACCGTCACTGGCCATGCCCACGCAGATCGTCGTCGCGGGCGCCGTCATCGGCGACCGCACGCTATTGATCGCCCAACGGGACCGGCCGCCGGCCCTGGCGGGCCGCTGGGAGTTGCCCGGCGGCAAGGTGGCTCCCGGCGAGACCGAGCCCGCCGCGCTGGCCCGCGAACTGTCCGAGGAGCTGGGCCTGGACACCCGCGACGTCGAGGTCGGTCACCGGCTGGGCGAGGACGTCGCGCTGGGCGCCGCGATGACGCTGCGCGCCTACCGTGTGCGGTTGCGCGGCGGCGCGCCCCGCGCGCACGAGCACCGGGCGCTGCGCTGGGTGACGGCGGCCGAACTGCCCGACGTCGATTGGGTGCCCGCCGACCGCGCGTGGCTCGGCGCCCTCACCGACGCGTTGCTGGCCACGCCGTCCCGAGTCGACGAGTTTCCGGGCGGCATCTAGCCGCACTGAGGCCCCGCCGTTCACCCGGCCGCTGCACATCGTCGGCGCGCCGACCGAGTCCCTGTTCCGGCGCCACAGGGTGCACCGCAGCCGCGAGGTGGCCGCGAAGGCGAACGGGTCTGATCGCCGCCGCGCCGCAGAGGCTGGTAGCCGGGCTCGCATCGGGCGTGCGTCGTGGGCTTTCGGCGTGCGCTCAGGGCGGTGAAACACCGCGCTACACCGCCCTGGACGCACACCCGAGCGGCGACCGACCAACCTGCCGGTTCGCTATCCGCCGTCCCCGCTGCCACAATCTCCGACGTGTCATTTCGCAACGTCGCCATCGTCGCCCACGTCGACCACGGAAAAACGACCCTGGTCGATGCCATGCTGCGGCAATCGGGCGCGCTGACGCACCGGGGCGACGACACCCAGGAACGCATCATGGACAGCGGTGACCTGGAGAAGGAAAAAGGCATCACCATCCTGGCCAAGAACACGGCCGTGCACCGGCACAACCCCGACGGCACCGTCACGGTGATCAACGTCATCGACACGCCCGGCCACGCCGACTTCGGCGGCGAGGTGGAGCGCGGCCTGTCGATGGTCGACGGGGTGCTGCTGCTGGTCGACGCGTCCGAGGGCCCGCTGCCGCAGACCCGCTTCGTGCTGCGCAAGGCGCTGGCCGCGCACCTGCCGGTGATCCTCGTGGTCAACAAGACCGACCGGCCCGACGCCCGCATCGCCGAGGTCGTCGAGGCCAGCCATGACCTCCTGCTCGACGTCGCCTCCGATCTCGACGACGAGGCGGCCGCCGCCGCCGAGCACGCGCTGGGCCTGCCGACCCTGTACGCGTCCGGCCGCGCCGGCATCGCCAGCACCGAGCAGCCCGCCGACGGCGAGGTGCCCGCCGGGGACAACCTCGACCCGCTATTCGAGGTGTTGATGGAGCACATCCCGCCGCCGTCGGGGGATCCCGAGGCGCCGCTGCAGGCGCTGGTCACCAACCTCGACGCGTCGGCGTTTTTGGGCCGGCTCGCCCTGATCCGCATCTACAACGGCAAACTGCGCAAGGGCCAGCAGGTCGCGTGGATGCGCGAGGTCGACGGGTTGCCGGTCATCACCAGCGCCAAGATCACCGAGCTGCTGGCGACCGAGGGCGTCGAGCGCAGCGCCACCGACGAGGCGGTCGCCGGCGACATCGTGGCGGTGGCCGGGCTGCCCGAGATCATGATCGGCGACACGCTGGCCGACCCGGACCACGCCCACGCGCTGCCGCGCATCACCGTCGACGAGCCGGCGATCTCGGTGACCATCGGCACCAACACCTCCCCGCTGGCGGGCAAGGTGTCCGGCCACAAGCTGACCGCGCGAATGGTCCGCAACCGGCTCGACCAGGAGCTCGTCGGCAACGTGTCGATCCGGGTGGTCGACATCGGCCGGCCCGACGCCTGGGAGGTGCAGGGCCGCGGCGAGCTCGCCCTGGCCGTGCTGGTGGAACAGATGCGCCGGGAGGGTTTCGAGCTCACCGTGGGCAAGCCGCAGGTCGTGACCCGGACCATCGACGGCAAGCTGCACGAGCCGTTCGAGGCGATCACCATCGACTGCCCCGAGGAATTCGTCGGGGCCATCACGCAGCTGATGGCCGCCCGCAAGGGCCGGATGGAGGAGATGACCAACCACGCGGCGGGCTGGGTCCGGATGGACTTCATCGTGCCCAGCCGCGGGCTGATCGGGTTCCGCACCGACTTCCTCACCCTGACCCGCGGCACGGGCATCGCCAACGCCGTGTTCGACGGCTACCGGCCGTGGGCCGGCGAGATCCGGGCGCGCCACACCGGGTCGCTGGTGTCCGACCGCGCGGGCACCATCACGCCCTTCGCCATGATCCAGCTCGCCGACCGGGGCCAATTCTTCGTCGAGCCGGGCCAGGACACCTACGAGGGCATGGTCGTCGGGATCAACCCGCGCGCCGAGGATCTCGACATCAACGTCACCCGCGAGAAGAAGCTCACCAACATGCGGTCGTCGACCGCGGACGTCATCGAGACGTTGGCCCGGCCTCTCGAGCTGGACCTGGAGCAGGCGATGGAGTTTTGCGCGTCCGACGAATGCGTGGAGGTCACCCCGGAGATCGTGCGGGTGCGCAAGGTCGAGCTGGACGCCACCTCCCGGGCCCGCAGCAGGTCGCGGGCCAAGGCCCGGGGCTAACGCCGCGTGGCCGGACGGGCTGCCGGGCACCTGCTCGATACCCTGAGCAGCGTGCCACGACGCGTCCGCCGCTACCTGATGGCGGCCGGCGCGGCCGTCTCGGTGGCGGGGCTGGCGCTCTCGGCGTGCACGGTCAACCCGCCGCCGGCGCCGCAGAGCACGGACACGCCGCACAATTCGCCCCCGCCGCCGCCGCGGGTCACCCAGATCATCATGGGCATCGACTCGATCGGTGCCGGCTTCAACCCGCACCTGCTGTCCGACCTGTCCCCGGTGAACGCGGCGATCAGCGCGCTGGTGCTGCCGAGCGCCTTCCGCCCGGTGCCCGACCCGAACTCGCCGACCGGTTCGCGCTGGGAGATGGACTCGTCGCTGCTGGTGTCGGCCGAGGTGACCAACCAGAACCCGTTCACCGTCACCTACAAGATCCGGCCCGAGGCGCAGTGGACCGACAACGCCCCCGTTGCCGCCGACGACTTCTGGTACCTGTGGCATCAGATGGTCAGCCAACCCGGCGTCGTCGACCCCGCCGGGTACGACCTGATCACCGGCGTGCAGTCCCTGGAGGGCGCCAAGCAGGCCGTCGTCACCTTCTCCCAGCCCTACCCGGCGTGGAAGGAGCTGTTCAGCAACATCCTGCCGGCGCACATCGTCAAGGACGTGCCCGGCGGTTTCGCGGCGGGCCTGGCCCGCGCCCTGCCGGTGACGGCGGGCCAGTTCCGGGTGGAAAGCATCGACCCGCAGCGCGACGAGATCCTGGTCGCCCGCAACGACCGCTACTGGGGCCCACCGGCCAAGCCGGCGCTGATCCTGTTCCGCCGCGCCGGCGCGCCCGCCGCGCTGGCCGACTCCGTGCGCAACGGTGACACCCAGGTCGCCCAGGTGCACGGCGGCTCGGCGGCCTTCGCGCAGCTGTCGGCCATTCCCGACGTGCGCACCGCCCGGATCGTGACGCCGCGGGTGATGCAGCTGACGCTGCGCGCCAACGAGGCCAAGCTGGCCGATTCGCAGGTGCGCAAGGCGATCCTGGGGCTCCTCGACGTCGACCTGCTCGCCGCCGTCGGCGCGGGCAGCGACAACACGGTCACCCTGGACCAGGCGCAGATCCGCGCGCCGAGCGATCCCGGTTACGAGCCGACCGCGCCGCCCGCGATGACGACGCAGGCCGCGCTGGCCTTGCTGGAGGAATCCGGATACAAGGTGGAGAAGAACCCGTCGGCGTCGCCCGCGCCGACGCCGGGGAGCACCGCACCGCCCGAGGTCATCCGTGGCCGGATCAGCAGGGACGGCCAGCAGCTGTCGCTGGTGATGGGCGTGGCCGCCAACGACCCGACGTCGGTCGCCGTCGCCAACACCGCCGCCGACCAGCTGCGCAACGTCGGCATCGCCGCGACGGTGCTCGCGCTGGATCCCGTGACGCTCTACCGCGACGCCCTGGCCGACAACCGCGTGGACGCGATCGTGGGTTGGCACCAGGCCGGCGGCAACCTGGCGACGCGGCTGGCCTCGCGCTACGGCTGCCCCGCGCTGGAGTCCACCCAGGTGCCGACGACCACCGCCACCGCGCCGCCCAGCGGCTCGACTACGCCGGCCGCGACGACCGGCCCGGGCTCCGCGCGGCCCTCGGGCGCTCCGGCGCCGGCGTCGTCCACTCCGGCCCCGCCGCCCAGCAGGCCGCCGGACCCCAACGCGCTGGTGCAGGCGCCGTCGAACCTCACCGGCATCTGCGACCGCAGCCTGCAGTCGAACATCGACGCGGCCCTCAACGGCACCAAGAACATCAACGACGTGATCACCGCCGTGGAACCGCGGCTGTGGAACATGGCAACGGTGCTGCCGATCCTGCAGGACACCACCATCGTGGCCGCCGGCCCCAGCGTGGAGAACGTCAGCCTCTCGGGGGCGGTGCCGGTCGGCATCGTCGGCGACGCCGGCCAGTGGATCAAGACCGGGCCCTGACGCTCAGCGGCCGCGGGGCGGGATGACCGTGTCGACGATCAGTTCCAGTTGCCGGCGGTAGGGCGGCTCCCCGGTGAGCAGGAAATGATGGTTGATCAGCGCCGGGCCGATGCTCGCCGTGAATTCGTTGACGGTCCCCGGGTCGAGATCGCCGTCGTCGATCGCGGAGCGCAGGACCGATTCGACGAGGCTGAGCCGCGGGCCCACCACCGCGTGGGCGAAGATCTCCCGCATCTCGGGCTCGTGCATCAGCTGCTGGATGACGCGCAGCCCCGGAAAGCAGGTCTTGCCGGCCAAGACGTCGCAGTGCGCGACGAACAGCGTCAACAGGTTCGCGCGGGCCGAGCGGCCCGCGCGCAGCTCGGGCGCGGGCGGCAGCGCGAACACCAGGGCGGCGTGCACCAGCTCGCACTTGGTGTCCCAGCGGCGGTACAGCGCGGCCTTGCCGGTGTGCGCCCGCGCCGCGATGCCCTCCATGGTCAGCCCGCCGTACCCGACCTCCGTCAGCTCCGCCAGGGTCGCCTCGTAGAGGGCGCGTTCGAGGACCTCGCCCCGCCGGCGGCTGCGGCCGCCAGCCGTCCCGGTGCACTGCGGCATCCCTCGATAGTATTCGTGCGCGTTCCTATCTGGCCCGCGCCGTGGGCGCAGCGGCGCTCGCGGCGCCATCGGTAGGGTGCGTCCATGCCCGAGACGCCCCGCCTGCTGTTCGTGCACGCCCATCCCGACGACGAGAGCCTCGGCACCGGCGCCACCATCGCCCACTACGCCGCGCTGGGGGCCCAGGTCCGGGTGGTGACCTGCACGCTCGGCGAGGAGGGCGAGGTGATCGGTGAGCGGTGGGCCCAGCTGGCCGTGGACCGGGCGGATCAGCTGGGCGGCTACCGGATCGGCGAGCTCACCGCGGCGCTGCGCGCGCTGGGCGCCGGGGAGCCGCAGTACCTGGGCGGGGCGGGCCGCTGGCGCGACTCCGGGATGCGCGGGACCCCCGCGCGCCGGCACGTCCGCTTCATCGACGCCGACGAACGCGAGGCCGTCGGCGCGCTCGTCGCGATCATCCGCGAGCAGCGACCCCACGTGGTGGTGACGTACGACCCGGGCGGCGGCTACGGCCATCCCGACCACGTGCACGCCCACACCGTGACGGTGGCCGCCGTCGCGGCGGCGGCCACCGGTGACTTCCCGGGCGCGCCGTGGCAGGTGCCGAAGTTCTACTGGTCGGTCTTCGCGTCCAGCACCTTCCTGCCGGCGGTGGCGGCGCTGACCGAACAGGACCTGCGGCCGGAGTGGACGCTTGCGCCGCCCGAGGAGTTCACGTTCGGCTACGCCGACGCCGACATCCACGCCGTCGTCGAGGCCGGCCCGGCCGCCCGCGAGGCGAAGGCCGCGGCGCTGGCGGCGCACGCCACCCAGGTGGTCGTCGGTCCGACCGGCCGCGCCTGCGCGCTGTCGAACAACGTGGCGCTGCCCATCGTCGCCGAAGAGCACTACGTGCTGGCCGCGGGCACGGCGGGGGAGCGCGACCAGCGCGGCTGGGAGACCGATCTGCTCGCCGGGGTGGACCTGGCCGCCGCGCCGACGCGGTAGGCTGCGAGTCAGGCAGCCACGGAAGGAATTCGCATGGACCCCGACCTGGACCCTAATCAGCAGCACTGGCAGGACCGGCTCGACAGCCTGCAGTGGGTGATCGGCTCGATACTGTCCAACATCGACAGCGTCCCGACCTGACCGAAACCAAGCCGCGCGCCGCGTCGCTGGACGACGCCGGCGCCACAGATCCCGCCATCCGCTTCGTTGTCTTGGCCCTGCTGGCGGTCGACGGAATCCTTTCCGCACTCGCCGGGGCCCTGCTGCTGCCGTCGTACCTCGGGGCGGTCCCATTTCCGATCAGCGGGCTGCTCAGCGGGCTGCTCAACGCGGCCCTCGTGTGGGCCGCGGGACGCTGGACCCGGTCGCCGCGGGTGGCGGCGCTGCCCCTGTGGACGTGGTTGCTGACCGTGGCGGTGATCAGCATGGGCGGCCCCGGTGACGACGTCATCCTGGGCGGCAGCGGCCTGTTCGCCTACGGGGCCCTGCTGCTGATCGTGCTCGGGGTGGCGCCGCCGGTCTGGGTGCTGTGGCGGCGCAACCAACTCGGCTGACGTGCGGCAACGGTGGGCCCCGCCGTCACCCGATCGGGGTCGCGGGCAGGGCGCTACTGTTGACTGTTGCCCGGCCGGGACCCGGCCCGGGTGCCACGAGTTCACATGTTGGGACGCGCGGATGAAATTCGATCGTGGGGAAGTTACACGAAGGTGCTGCTGACTCCGGGCGAGGAACCTACCGCCCTGCCTGATCCTGCCTTTCCCGCCGCGGTCGCCGCCGGGACGGATGCTGGGGCGGCCGTGAAAGCGACGCCGTCGCGCGCGCGCGTGCTGCGGCGCGCCCGCGACGGCGTCGCGCTCAACGTCGACGAGGCCGCGATCGCGATGACCGCGCGCGGTGCCGACCTGGCGGACCTGTGCGCGAGCGCGGCGCGGGTGCGCGACGCCGGCCTCGAGTCGGCAGGCCGGCGCGCCGCGAGCGGGCTGCTGCCGATCACCTACTCGCGCAAGGTGTTTATCCCCATCACCCACCTGTGCCGCGACAACTGCCACTACTGCACGTTCGTGACGGTGCCGGGCAAACTGCGCGCCCGCGGCGCCGGCATGTACCTGGAGCCCGACGAGATTCTCGAGATCGCCCGCCGCGGCGGCGAATTGGGTTGCAAGGAAGCCCTTTTCACGCTCGGCGACCGGCCGGAGGAGCGTTGGCCGGAGGCGCGGGAGTGGCTTGGCGAACGCGGTTACGATTCCACGCTGGCCTACGTGCGCGCCATGGCGATCCGGGTGCTCGAGGAGACCGGGCTGCTGCCGCACCTGAATCCCGGCGTCATGAGCTGGTCGGAGATGGCGCGGCTCAAGCCGGTGGCGCCGTCGATGGGCATGATGCTCGAGACCACGTCGCGGCGCCTGTTCGAGACCAAAGGCCTTGCGCACTATGGCAGCCCGGACAAGGACCCGGCCGTCCGGCTGCGCGCCCTGACCGACGCGGGCCGGCTCTCGATCCCGTTCACCACCGGTCTGCTGGTCGGCATCGGCGAGACCCTGGCCGAACGCGCCGACACGCTGCATGCGATCCGCAAGTCGCACAAGGAGTTCGGGCACGTGCAGGAAGTGATCGTGCAGAACTTCCGGGCCAAGGAGCACACCGCGATGGCCGCGGTCCCCGACGCGGGGATCGAGGACTACCTGGCGACGGTCGCGGTGGCCCGCCTGGTCCTGGGTCCGGGCATGCGCATCCAGGCGCCGCCGAACCTGGTGTCGCGCGCCGAGTGCCTGGCGCTGATCGGCGCGGGAGTCGATGACTGGGGCGGTGTTTCGCCCCTGACGCCCGATCACGTCAACCCCGAGCGGCCGTGGCCCGCGCTGGAGGAGTTGGCCGCGGTCACCGCTGAGGCCGGTTACGAATTGGTGCAGCGGCTGACCGCGCAGCCCAAGTACGTGCAGGCGGGCGCCGCCTGGATCGATCCGCGGGTGCGGGGCCACGTCACGGCGCTCGCGGATCCGGCGACCGGCCTGGCGCGCGACGTCAACCCGGCGGGGTTGCCGTGGCAGGAGCCCGACGACGTGGGCACCGTGGGCCGCGCGGACCTCAACGCGGCGATCGACACCGAGGGCCGCCACACCGACACCCGCAGCGACGTCGACAGCGCGTTCGGGGACTGGGAGTCGATCCGCGCGCACGTGCACGAACTGGCCGCCCAGGGCGCCACAGCGCCGGAACGCCTGGACACCGACGTCCTGGCTGCGCTGCGGGCCGCCGAACGCGACCCGGCGGGCTGCTCCGACGACGAGTACCTGGCGCTGGCGACCGCCGACGGGCCCGCATTGGAAGCCGTTACCGCGCTTGCCGATTCGTTGCGCCGGGACACCGTCGGGGACGACGTGACCTTCGTGGTCAACCGCAACATCAACTTCACCAACATCTGCTACACCGGGTGCCGGTTCTGCGCGTTCGCGCAGCGCAAGGGCGACGCCGACGCGTACTCGCTGTCCACCGACGAGGTCGCCCAGCGCGCGTGGGAGGCCCACGTCCAGGGCGCCACCGAGGTGTGCATGCAGGGCGGCATCGACCCCGAGCTGCCGGTCACCGGCTACGCCGACCTGGTCCGTGCCGTCAAGGCGCGGGTGCCGTCGATGCACGTGCACGCGTTCTCGCCGATGGAGATCGCCAACGGCGTCACCAAGAGCGGGTTGAGTGTGCGCGAGTGGCTGATCGGCCTGCGCGAGGCCGGGCTGGACACCATCCCCGGCACGGCCGCCGAGATCCTCGACGACGAGGTCCGCTGGGTGCTGACCAAGGGCAAGCTGCCGACCTCCGAGTGGATCGACATCGTGACCACCGCGCACGAGGTCGGCCTGCGCTCGTCGTCGACCATGATGTACGGACACGTCGACTCCCCGCGTCACTGGATCGGCCACCTCAACGTGCTGCGCGGCATCCAGGACCGCACCGGCGGTTTCACCGAGTTCGTCCCGCTGCCGTTCGTGCACCAGAGTTCCCCGCTGTATCTGGCCGGCGCCGCCCGCCCGGGGCCGACCCACCGCGACAACCGGGCGGTGCACGCGCTGGCGCGAATCATGTTGCACGGCCGCATCTCCCAGATCCAGACCAGCTGGGTCAAGCTGGGCGTCGAGCGCAGCCGGGTGATGCTCAACGGCGGCGCCAACGACCTGGGCGGCACGCTGATGGAGGAGACCATCTCGCGGATGGCCGGGTCCGAGCACGGCTCGTCGAAGACCGTCGAGGAGCTGACCGCGATCGCCCAGGGCATCGGGCGCCCCGCGCGGCAGCGCACCACCGACTACACCCCGTTGGCGGCGTAGCGCCGACGCTGTCGGACGCCCCGGGTATACCGGAGGCGTGACCGAGCAGATCGACCACGACCGGTTCCCGGAGTGGCACCCCTTCCTCGACGCGGCGCAGCGGCGCGGTCCCGACGCCGCACCTGGTGCGACGCCTGGACGGTCCGCGACGTCGTCATTCACCAGGCGGGCACGGCCGAGGAACTGGCCCGGGTGCTGGGCGCCCACCTGAACGGCGAGCCCGTCGGCACCCGCGGCTTCGAAGAACGCGAGGCGCCGCTGCGCGCCCTCGGTGACGCCGAACTGTGGGGTGCCCTGGAGGAGCGGATGGCGCGGCTGAACCGGGTCGCGGTGGCGGCCGACGAGGTCCCCGCCGACACCGACGTCGCCTGGACCGGCCGCACGATGAAGGTGCCCTGGTTCGCCGAGCACATGCGCCAGGAACTGGTGCTGCACGGCTGGGACATCACCGGGGACACCGCGGGCCCCACGGCGTTCCACGCGGCGCTGGCCGAACCGTGGATGACGACGCACAGCGTGACGGCGGTCGGGCGGCCGCTGCTGCGCAAGGGTGCGCAGGCCTTGCGGCCCGGGGAGCGGGTCGACGCCCGGCTACGCGTCGCGGGCACCGACGACGTCTCGATCAGCGCCGACGACGACGGGGCAACCCTCGGGTTCGCCGCGCCCATCGGGCCCGCCACGCTGCACACCGACGCGGCCGCGCGGGTGTTACTGCTGTGGGGGTGCAAGCCCGCCGATCCCGGCCGGATACGCAGCAGCGCCGGACCCGACACCCTAGGGCGGGTCCGGCGCCTGCTGGCCGGTTACTGACTGAGGTCGCGCCGGGCGCGAACGGCTCAGTAGTTGTTACAGGTGACGGCGACCTGGTTGATGTCGTCGTAGTACTTCTGCGCCGACGGCATCGCCTGGATCTGCTGAGCCATCTGCTGGCGCTTCGGCGGCGGCGAGGCCAGGAAGTTGCGGATGTAGGACTGCGCGATCGGCGAGTTGTTGAGCTGGGCGGCGGCGGCCGGGTCGGTCGCGTTCAGCGCAGCGATCACCTGCCCGTAGTTGCACGTGGTGTTGATGATCGCGTCGGCCGGGTCCGCGGACGCGATCCCGGACGCGGCGGTCAACGCCACCGCCGCGCTCCCGACGGCGACGGTCAATTTGGTAAACGACAGCCTCATGATGTGGACACCTTCCCCAAGTAATGCACCGCTATAAAGGCGACGACATCTGCCCAGCGGTTGCCGTCTTCCGGTCGAGATTACCAGGCCCCGCGGACGGCTTCGCAACGCAACGGATCCGCAGGGGCTGACCGCGCGGACTATTACCCGCAGGTCAGCGGCCGCATTCGGGTGTTCGCGCTCGGCGAAACGGGGTATCCGCCCGCAGCGCGAGACTGTCGGTCTTGAAACCGGATAGCGTCGGGCGTGGCGAGGTGGTTGACGTGTATGTGCAACGTCTAGTATCAGTAACCGAGAGCTTGGCCGAAGCGCCCCGGCAGCGCCGGTGCCAGCCGACGTGCCTGGTTCATCAGCCCGCCAGACCCGCAAGTACATGGAGGAGACGTCTGTGACGTACACGATCGCCGAACCCTGTGTCGACATCAAGGACAAGGCGTGTATCGAGGAGTGCCCGGTCGACTGCATCTACGAGGGCGCGCGGATGCTGTTCATCCACCCCGATGAATGCGTCGACTGCGGAGCCTGCGAGCCGGTCTGCCCGGTGGAAGCGATCTACTACGAAGACGACGTGCCGGAGCAGTGGAGCCAGTACACCCAGATCAACGCCGACTTCTTCACCGAGCTGGGGTCGCCGGGCGGGGCCGCCAAGGTCGGCCAGACGGACAACGACCCGCAGGCCGTCAAGGACCTGCCGCCGCAGGGCGAAGGCGACTGAGCGGACCGGTGCTGCACGAACGCCAGGCGGCCGCACGGCCCCGCCGCGGGGCGGTGTCCGCGTCGCTGCCGGAGTTCCCGTGGGACACGCTGGCCGGCGCGAAGGCGCGGGCCAACGCCCATCCGGACGGCATCGTCGACCTCTCCGTCGGCACCCCCGTCGACCCGGTGGCGCCGCTGATCCAAGAGGCGCTGGCGGCCGCGGCCGGGGCGTCGGGATACCCGGCCACCGTCGGCACCGCCCGGCTGCGGGAATCGGCGGTCGCCGCGCTGCACCGCCGTTTCGGCATCAGCGGCCTGACCGAGGCCGCCGTGCTGCCGGTGATCGGCAGCAAGGAGTTCATCGCCTGGCTGCCCACGCTGCTGGGCCTGGGCCCGGCCGACATGGTCGCGGTGCCCGAGCTGGCGTACCCCACCTACGACGTCGGCGCGCGACTGGCCGGCGCGCGGATTCTGCGCGCCGACTCGCTGACCCAGCTGGGGCCGCAATCGCCCGCTCTGCTGTACCTGAACTCGCCGAGCAACCCGACCGGTCGGGTGCTGGGCGCCGACCACCTGCGCAAGGTGGTCGGCTGGGCCCGCGACCGCGGCGCCGTGGTCGCCTCCGACGAGTGCTACCTGGGCCTGGGGTGGGACGACCAGCCGCTCTCGGTGCTGCACCCGTCGATCTGCGACGGTGACCACACCGGGCTGCTCGCCATCCACTCGCTGTCCAAGAGCTCGTCGCTGGCGGGTTACCGGGCCGGGTTCGTCGCGGGGGATCCCGGGTTGATCGCCGAGCTGCTGGCGGTGCGCAAGCACGCCGGGATGATGGTGCCGACGCCGGTCCAGGCGGCCATGGTGGCGGCCCTGGACGACGACGCCCACGAGCGGCTGCAGCGGGAGCGCTACGAACGGCGGCGGGCCGCCCTGCTGCCCGCGCTGCGGGCGGCCGGCTTCACCGTCGACCACTCCGAGGCGGGCCTGTACCTGTGGGCGACCCGCGACGAGCCGTGCGCGGACACCGTCGCGTGGCTGGCCGAGCGCGGCATCCTGGTGGCGCCGGGTGACTTCTACGGCCCCGCCGGGGCCCGGCACGTGCGGGTGGCGCTGACCGCCGACGACGAGCGGATCGCAGCCGCGGTGCAGCGACTGGCCTGAGCGGCGCCGACCCGCCGCCCGGCCCGCGTACCGTCCGGGCGCGCGGCGCCGTGCAGAATGCTTGCCGAAGCGTTTCGTTGGCAACCCCGAGGACGGTGGTCGTGACAACTTCGGCCGGCAAGCTGCAGATCCCCTTATCGGTGGGCGACATCGTCAAGCGCGTGTTTCTCGGCAAGCCGCTGATCACCGAGGACATCGCGTCCGAGAAGCTGTCCAACGGCGTTGCGTTGGGCGCGCTTTCACCCGACGCCGTGTCGTCGGTGGCCTACGGCCCCGAGCAGATCCTGATCGAGCTGCTGCCGCACGCCGGGTTGGCCGCGTTCGCGCTGCTGCTGCCCATCACGGGTGTCATCCTGCTCATCCTGGTGCTGGTCGCGGCGTCCTACCGGCAGGTGGTGATGGCCTACACGCGGGCGGGTGGCTCCTACATCGTCGCCCGCGACAACTTCGGGCCCCGGGTGGCCCAGGTCGCCGCCGCGGCGCTGCTGATCGACTACGTGGTCACCGTGGCGGTGCAATCCGCGGCCGGAACGGTCGCGGTGGTGTCCGCGATCCCCGCGCTGGGCCCCTACAGCCTCGAACTCACCGTCGGCGTGGTGCTCGCCATCTGCTACGCGAACCTGCGCGGACTGAAGGAGGCGGGGCTGCCGTTCGCCGTGGCCACCTACTCCTTCGTCGTCATGGTGGGGACCACCATCGTGGTCGGCATCGTCCGCGCGGCCCTGGGCAACCTCCCGACCTACGACGCCGAACACCTGCCCGGCACGGTGCCGGTGCACCAGGGCAACGGCCTGGTGCTCGGCGCCACGGTGCTGGTGCTGTTGCGGGCGTTCGCCAACGGCGGGTCGTCGTTGACCGGGGTCGAGGCCATCTCCAACACGGTCGACTACTTCCGAAAACCGCAGGGCCGCAACGCCCGCCGGGTGCTCACCGCGATGGCCGTCATCCTGGGCCTGCTGCTCGCCGGCGTCGCCTACCTGGCCCACGTCACCCACGCGACGCCGTACCTGACCGAATACCCCTCGGTGCTGTCGCAGATCGGGCGCGCCGTGTTCGGCAACGGCGCCGTGGGCAACGTCTTCTTCGTCCTGGTGCAGGCGGCGACCGCCGCGATCCTGTTCACCGGCGCCAACACCAGCTTCAACGGTTTCCCGGCGCTGGCCAGCTTCGTCGCCGAGGACCGCTTCCTGCCGCGGCAGCTGATGAAACGCGGCCACCGCCTGGTGTTTTCGAACGGGATCCTGACGCTGGCCGCGCTCTCGGTGCTGCTGCTCGTGGTGACCGGCGGTTCGGTCAACGCGCTGGTGCCGTTCTACGCGATCGGCGTCTTCACCGGGTTCGCGATGGCCGGCTACGGCATGACCAAACACCACCTCACCCATCGCGAGCCGGGCTGGCGCCGGCGGCTGGCCATCAACCTCTCCGCGGCCGTCCTGTCCACGGTCGTGGTGGGCATCTTCGCGGTGGCCAAGTTCACCGAGGGTGCCTGGTTGGTGGTGGTCGTCTTCCCGCTGCTGGTGTTCCTGCTGATGCGGCTCAACCGCGAATACCGGGCCGAGGCGGCCATTCTCGAGATGTTCCGCACGGACCGTCCGGAGCTGACCAAATATGCGCGGCACCGGGTGCTGGTGTTCATCGACTCGGTGGACCTCGCGGTGATCGAGGCGTTGCGCTACGGCAGGGGCCTGCGGGCCGACGACCTGCTGGCCGTGCACTTCATGGTGGACCCCGCGCACGCCGCGCACCTGCGCAAGCGCTGGGACCACTTCGGCCTCGATACGCCGCTGCGCATCGTCGACTGCCCCGACCGGCGGATCATCCGGTCCGCGCAGCTGATGGTCGCCAAGGTCCGCGACGAACAGCCGGACACCAACGTGACGGTGCTGCTGCCGCGCCGCACCTTCGCGCGCCTGCTGGGCCGGCTGCTGCACGACCGCACGGCCGACAAGATCTCCCGGGCGGTCAGCCTGATTCCCGACGCCGCGGCGACGATCGTGCCCTACGACGTCGAATCCCGGATCCGGGCCGCCTATCCCGACACCCTGGAGCAGCGCATCGCCCAGGAGATCGACAAGCTCGAGGCGTGGGTGTCCCAGGACGAGGACCGGAAGGTCGACGCCTACGAACACCCCGAGCGGTCACCGTCGACGATCCTGGTGGCCGGCCTCATCTCCGGCCAGCGCGCCATCATCGAGGGACGGGTCAGCGAGGTCGAGGACGTGACCGAGCGGGGCCGCACGCGCCGCCAGGTGGTCGTCGGGGACAGCAGCGGCGAGCTGACCGTGACCTTCCGCCCGGGCCACGGCGGCGCCGATATCCAGCCGGGGCAGGTGTTGCGCATCACCGGCAAGGCCCGCTACGCCGGGCAGCGCGAGGCCCGCGAGTCGGGCCGCGAACTGGGGATGGTCGATCCCACCTACCAGGTGGTCGAGGATCCGACGGACGACCAGGGTTCCGGCGACTCCGGGCAGCCGGCCGAGAGCTGATCGCGGCCCGGCCCGCTCAGGCGTCCAGGCGGGTGAACTGCTCCCGGCGGTATTGCTCGGCGCAGGCGGCGCGCCGGATCTTGCCGCTGGTGGTGGTGGGGATGGACCCGGGCGACACCAGCACCAGGTCCTCGACGTTCAGGCCGTGCGCGTTGGAGATCGCCGACGTCACGTCGGTCCTGACCCGGCTGAGCCAGTGCGCCGCCTCCTCGGAGGACCGGCCCTGCTTCTTCAGCTCGACGACCGTGACCAGCTTCTCGGTGCTGCTCACCGGAACGGAGATCGCGGCGACGCGGCCCCGGGTGATCTCTTGGACCGTCGCCTCGATGTCCTCGGGGTAGTGGTTGCTCCCGCGGATGATCAACAGATCCTTGATGCGCCCGACGATGAACAGCTCGTCGTTCGACAGGAAACCGAGGTCACCGGTTTTCAGCCACGGGCCTGCGGGCGTGCCGACGGACGGTTCGACCAGCGTCGCCCCGAAGCAGGCCTGTTCCTGCGGGGGTTTGCGCCAATACCCCTCGGCGACGTTGTCGCCGTGCAACCAGATCTCGCCCACCACGTCCTGCGGGCACTCGCGGCCGGTGTCGGCGTCGACGATGCGCAGCGTGGGGGATTGCGGGACCCGGTAGTTGACGAGCGCGGTGCTGCTGGCGCCCTTGGCGCGGCGCACCCGACCCGCGGACAGCTCCGCCACGTCGAAGCGGGCGGGGGGCGCTGCTTCGTCCCAGGTACCGGCGGCGGCGAAGACCGTCGCCTCGGCCAGACCGTAGGAGGGGCGCACCATGTGGTCACGAAAGTTGAAGTGCGCGAAGCGATCGACGAACCGCCGCAGGGTCGCGGGCTCGACCCGTTCGGCGCCGCTGATGATGCCGACCACCCCGCCGAGGTCCAGCCCGGCCAGGTCGTCGTCGCTGGTCTTGCGGGCGGCCAGGTCGAACGCGAAGTTCGGCGCCGCCGAAAACGCCTGCGGGTGCTCGGCGAGCGAGCGCACCCAGCGGGCCGGCCTCTCCAGGAACGAGACGGGGCTGCTCAGCACGCCGCGGTAGCCGGCGAGGATCGGCGCGCAGACCCCCAGCACCAGGCCCATGTCGTGGTAGAAGGGCAACCAGGAGACGATCGTGGCGTTCGGCGGCGCCGTGACGCCACAATCGGTGAACAGCCCGCGCATCAGCTGCTCGAAGTTCGCCTGCAGGTTGCGGTGCGAGATCATCACCCCGGCGGGCGTGCGCGTCGAACCGGAGCTGTACTGCAGGTAGGCGATGCTCGGCAGATCGATTGCCGCAACGCTGTTTTGGGCGTCGACGTCCAAGTTCAGCGCATCGATTTCGATGAGCTTCGGGGCGGTGTCCAGGGGCGACTGGTCGACATAGTCACCGACGTCCTGCGCGACCGCCGACGTGGTGAGGACCACGGCCGGCGAGGTGTCGGCGAAGACGGCGCCCACCCGCTCGTGGTTCGAGCCGCGGTGCGGCAGCGGGAGGGGAACGGCGATGAGCCCGGCCTGCATGGACCCGAGAAACGCCAGGACGTAATCGAGGCCTTGCGGGGCCAGAATCACCGTGCGGTCCCCGACCGACGCGTGCAGGCTCAGTTCGTGGGCCAGGCTCAGCGTCCGGCGGGACAGCTGCGACCACGTGACGTTTTCGGGCTCCCCCGCCCAGTCCTTCGCGTAATCGGTGAAGGTGAACGCGATGTCGTTGGGGCGCAGGCGGGCTCGCCCGTGCAGCATGGAGAGGATGGTCGACTGCGGCATAAGGGTCACAACATGTCCAAACTCGTCGGTCGAAGGTGTCGGATCGTCAGTGGCCGGCCTCACCGGCGCCGGGCGCCAACGCGGCCGTGGCGCCGCCGAGCGCCTGCGTCAGCGGGTCGCCGTCGCCGAGCGCGGCGCGGTTGACCGGTGCGATGACCTGGGCCGGGTCGAAGCCGTGCACGGGGTCGACCTGCACCGGGGCGGTGGCGGGGTCGTCGTTGCGGGCGTAACCGGCGTTCACCCGGGGAATCAGGATCGCGTCGAGCTTGTTCAGCGTGCCCTCGTCGATGCCGAGGTACTTCAGCGGCATCACCAGCGGAAGGTGCTTCTCCGGCACCATGATCGTGGTGTCCTTGGCGCCCCGCGAATTGACCGTGGTCCTGATGTTCTGCGGCGGCACCATGCTCGGGTTGGTGAAGGCCACCGCCGTGTGACCGGTGGCGAGACCGAGCAGCGTGTTGGCGAGGGCGAACATGTTGTCCGGGCGATCGGGGAAGTCCGCGATCAGGTCGTAGGCCGCCACGAATCTGTTGGTGTCGTACTGACTTTCGTACTGCGGGGGCATGGTGTAGTCGAGTGCGGGCACGACGCTGCCGACCGGAAACAGCGCGGTCAAAAAGCTTTGGCCGAACGCGTGATGCCCGATCGGGTCGCCGAAGGTGGCGAAGTTGAGCCTGTCCGGCGGGGGAGCGTTCGGGTCGGTCGCCAGCCGCGCCTGCTCACCGTCGACCACGAATCCGCCCTCGGACAGGCCGATCGCCGTGCCGGGCCGGCCGGCGCGGATCGCCGCGTCGAGCGTGGGGATGCCCTGGTCGACCGATTCGCCGATGCTGGGCCCGTCCACCCCCAGCCCCGGGAACTCCTCGTTGAGCTTGCCGATGCCGGGGAAAAGCCGCTCCAGCACGTGCCCCTGAATCTGGCCCGCCGGGTAAGGGACGATGTCCCGCTTCTGGCCGGGAAACCATTGGGCGCCCTCTTGGCGGATGTACTCGTCGTAGGGGATGCCCGCGACGTGGGCGCCGCCGAGCGCGTACGCGGTCTGGTCTCCGGGCGCGCCCGGCGTCGGCGGACCGCCGATGGGCGTGTCGTCGGCCGTCGCAGTGTTCACGCCGAAACACCCTGTGGCAGCGACGGTTGCCAGGGCGGTGACCGTCGAAAGTAATCTCTTCATCTCTGATCCTGCCCGCTCGGATTCGCCTCGTAGTTTCACACAGGTCATGTGCATGCGCTAATTGTGTTGCGGCTCGGCGCGTCGCCTCGACGACCGCGCGCCTACCCGGGACGGCCACCAGTTGGCGCGCCCCGCCAGCGCGGCGATGGCCGGCACCGTGACGGTGCGCACCAGGAAGGTGTCCAGCAAAATTCCCACGCCGATCACGAGTCCGCCCTGGACGACGGTGCCGATGCTGGAGAAGAGCAGGCCGCCCATCGAGGCGGCAAAGATCAAACCCGCCGCGGTGATCACCCCGCCCGTCGACCCCAGGGTGCGAATGATGCCGTAGCGCATGCTGTTCGGAGACTCCTCACGCATGCGCGACACCAGCAGCATGTTGTAGTCGGCCCCCACCGCGACCAGCACCACGAACGCCAGCGGGGGCACACTCCAATGCAGCTGCTGGCCCAGCAGATACTGAAACACCAGTACGCCGATGCCGACCGCGGACAGATACGAAATGACCACGGAGGCAACCAGATACACCGGCGCGACGATGGCACGCAGCAGCGCGATCAACGTCACGAACACGACCAGCAGGGTGACGGCGATGATGAACCGGATGTCGTGTTCGTAGTAGTCTCGGGTGTCTTTCAGGCCGACGGTGTAGCCCGCCATCGACACCGTGGCGTCCGACAGCGCGGTGTTCGGCTGCGCGCTGCGCGCGGCCGCGGTGATCGCGTTGACCTGGTTCATCGCCTCGGTGCTGAACGGGTTGAGCTTCGTCTGAACGAAATACCGCACCGAGTGGCCGTCGGGCGAGATGAACACCTTGGCCGCCCTCTGGAATTCCTCGAGGTGCAGCAGCTGCGGTGGGATGTTGAAGCCGGCCATCGCCGGCTGGGCCGCGTCGCGCTTGAGCGACAACAGGAACGTCGCCGACTCGCTGAGGCCCGCACCGAGCTGCTTGACTTGGTCGACGAGTTGCGCCACCGCGTCGGCCAATTGGCGGCTGCCGCCGGCGAGGCGCCCCGCGCCGTCCTGCACGCTGTTCAGGTTCGCTTGCAACCCACCGGGTTTGTCCATTCCCATCGAGCGCAGCACCGTGGTGAGCTTGGCCAAAGCGCCACGCAGTCGGTCGGTCGACGCCTTCAGGGCCTTCTTGTCCGGGGAATCCTGCAGCTGATGTGCCAAATCGTTGATGGCGTCCAGGTCCGCCTGGTCTCGCGAGGCCAGCAGCTGCTCGAACGTCCCGCGCGTGCTGCTGCACGATGGGTCGGCGTCGCAGACCGGGTTGCCCTGCAGAGCCGTCAGCACCGGGCCGATCCAGGCGAACATGTTCTTGGCGGCGGTGAAGTTCCAGCCCATGGCGTTGCTCAGCGAGTTGACGTGGTCGACGAGCTGGGCCGCCAGGTCGACCTGCCGGACCAGCGCATCGCCGCTGTACTGGCCCTTCGCCGAGGCGAAGGCGCTGTCCACTTCCTGCACGCTGGCGGCGAGCTGGGTGATCTGGCCGCGGACGTCGCCGAGGTTGTTGGCCAGCGTGCCGGCGCCGGCGACCAGCCGGTTGAGGTCGCCCACGTGGTCGTTGATCATGGTGGACCCGCCGGCCAGCAGGGTGCCGATGGCGCCGGCCTGATACGTCGCCCGGAACTGTTCCGGCACGTGGCCGGTGGGACGCGTAATGCCGCTGATCGCAGCGATATTCGGCAGCTGACTGACGCGGTCGGCCAGCTGTTCCAAGTCCGCCAGGGCCTTCGGCGTACGCAGGTCCCGCGGCGACTGGATCAGGATGTATTCGGGAATCGACTGATTCACCGGAAAATGGCGGTCCAGCGCGGCGTACCCGACCGAGCTGGGCGCCGACGAAGGCAGGGCCTTGCGGTCGTCGTAGTTGTAGCGCACCAGGCCCGCGCAACTGGCCAGCACGATCAGCACCAGCACGCTGGCGAGCAGGTGTGCCCGCGGCCGGCGGACGATGCGGATGCCGGAACGGCGCCAGAAGCGGGCGGTCAACTCGCGCCGCGGCCGCACCCAGCCGCGGGGTCCCGCGAGCACCAGGACCGCGGGTAGCAACGTCACCGCGGCCAGGAACGCGACGCCGATGCCGATCGCCGACGACGCCCCGACGGTCTTGAACACACCCATGCGGGCGAAGCTGATGAGCAAAAACGTCACGCCGACGGTGGCGGCGGACGCGCCGATGACTTTCCCGATGGACACCATCGCGCGCTTGACCGCTTCGTCGGGGGCCGCGCCCGACCGCAGGTAGTCGTGATAGCGGCTGATTAAAAACACCGCGTAATCCGTTCCGGCGCCGGCCATGATGGCGCTGAGGAACACGATGGACTGGTTGGAGACGCCCGCACCGGTCAGCTGTGAGTACGCGGCAACCACCGCCTGCGCGATGACCAGCGACACCCCGATCGTCAGCAACGGCAGCAGCATCGTGACCACGCTGCGGTAGATCACCAGCAGCACGAGCAGCACCAGAACCCCGATCGCCAGCTCGATCGGCATCCTATCCTGCGCCCCCGCGACCGTCAGGTCCGCGACGGTCGCCGCGGGTCCGGTGAGGTTGGCGCTCAGATGCGAGCCGGCGGGGGCCTGCTTGAGGGTCCGGTCGACGATGTCGCCGATGGTATGGAACGCGGTGTCAGACCGCGGGGTGCCGATCTCGCCGGCGACGCCGACGGGCAGCACCCACGCCTTATGGTCGGAACTGGTGACGACCGATCGCAATGCCGGCGTGCTGAGGAAGTCCTGCAGCATCACCACGTCCCGGGTGTCCCGGCGCAGGGCGTCCACCAGCTTGGCGTAGGCCGCCTCGTCGGCGGGGCCGAGCCCGTTGTCGTCGGTGAGGACGACCAGCAGCAGGTCCTCGGAACCCGATTCGTGAAAGGCCTCGGTCATCTTCCGGGCGGTGACGCTGGACGGTGCGTCGTGCGGCAGGATCGACAGCGGATGCTGCTGAGCCATCTCACCCAGGGACGGGGACGTCAGCGGCAGCGCGACCGCCACCGCGAGCCACAACCCCACGACCGCCCACGGCCAGCGCACCACGAAATCTGCTACTCGTCGCACATCGCCTCACCTCGATCGCTGCCATTGTG
>NZ_LZKC01000203.1:0-8031 GCF_001672685.1 Mycobacterium sp. E2462 | reverse complement strand
CCTCGGTCATCCACGAGTTGTGGGCCGGCACGAAATTGCTTGTCGTGCTTGCCGCCTCGATCCTCCTCACGTTGTTCCCCGGCTGGGTGACCATCGGTCTGATGGGAGCGCTGCTGGTGACGGCGGTGCGGCTGGCCCGGGTGCCGCGCGGAGCGCTGCCCTCGCCGGGGGCCTGGTTGTGGATCATCCTCGGGCTGGGCGGGGTCACCGCGGCGCTGGCCGGCGGCAGCCCCGTCGTCTCGATCGCCGGCGCGCACATCGGCCTAGGCGGGACGCTGAACTTCTTGCGGGCCACCTCGTTGTCCATCGTGCTCATCGGCTTGGGGGCCATGCTGTCCTGGACCACCAACGTGGCCGAAATGGGACCAGCCCTGGCCACGTTGGGCCGCCCGCTGCGCGTGCTGCGCATCCCCAGCGACGAATGGGCGGTGGCCCTGGCGCTGGCCCTGCGTGCCTTCCCGATGCTGATCCAAGAGTTCCAGGTGCTCTATGCCGCCCGGCGGTTGCGCCCCGAGCAGCCGCAGGGCAGCCGGCGGGCCCGGCGCCGCCAGCAGGCGCGCGACATGATCGACCTCCTCACCGCGGCCATCGTCGTCACGCTGCGACGCGCCGACGAGATGGGCGACGCGATCACGGCCCGCGGCGGCATCGGCCAGTTGTCCGCCAACCCAATTCGCCCGAAGCTGGCGGACTGGGTGACGCTTAGCCTCACCGTCCTGGCCGGGGCGGCCGGGATCGCGATCGAGACGATCTTCAACCTGCACTAGGCGGTGCGTCAGGGCCGCGCGCGGTCGATCAGATTCGACAGCACGACAATGCTTTCGCTGCGTTCGACGTCGGCGCTGGCCCGGATCCGCTCGAGCGCCACCTCCAGGTGCTGCATGTCGCGAGCCAGCACGTGCAGCAGCGCGTCGGGCGTGCCGGTCACCGTCGCCGCGCTCACCACTTCGGGGATGTTCACCCAGGCGGCCCGCAGCGCGTCCGGGGCGATCCGCCCGTGGCAGAACACCTGCACGTAGGCCTCGGTGTTCCAGCCGAGCGCGTTGCGGTCGACGACCGTGGTGAAGCTCTTGATCACGCCGCTGTCCAGCATGCGGTCGACGCGGCGCTTCACCGCGGGTGCCGACAGGTTCACTTTCTCGCCGATTTCGGCGAACGTGGCCCGCGCATGGTCGGTGAGCTCGGCCAGGATGCGCTCGTCGGTCTCGTCCAGGCGGTCCATCACTCCCCGTTTCGCCAGCCACACAATAAATCGATGTATTCGGGATTTTAGCGCAATGAATCGACGGTAGACACGCAACAGGCGTCGTTTGATTGTGTTTCCGGGGCCAAATATCGTTAATTCCCATGACGGAACCTCACGTCGCAGCTCCCGAACCCACCGCCGCGCGCGTACCCCGCGCGGCCACCGCGCGCCGGTACGCGATGACGCCGCCGGCCCATTTCGCCGTCGAGTACGCGATCAACCCGTGGATGGACCTGTCCACCCCGGTCGACGTCGGGCGCGCCCAAGCGCAGTGGCGCCACCTGATCGATACCTACCGAGGGCTGGGGCATCACGTCGACCTGGTCGAGCCGGTGCCCGGACTGCCGGACATGGTCTACGCCGCCAACGGCGGGTTCGTCGCCGGTGACGTCGCGATCGTCGCGCGGTTCCGCTACCCGCAGCGCGCGGGTGAGGCCCGCGCCTACGCCGCATGGATGGCCTCGCAGGGGTATCGGCCCAAGTGCACCAGGCACGTCAACGAAGGGCAGGGCGACCTGCTCAAGGTGGGGGATATGGTGTTGGCCGGGTGGGGCTTTCGCACCCACCGGCGCGCCCACCCCGAGATCGCCGCCGCGCTCGGCATGCCGGTGGTCTCGCTCGAACTGGTCGACCCACGCTTCTACCACCTCGACACGGCGCTGGCGGTGCTGGACGACAGCACGGTCGCGTTCTATCCGCCGGCGTTCAGCGCCGCCGCGCAGCGGCGAGTGCGCGAGTTGTTCCCGGACGCCATCGTGGTCGGCAGCGCCGACGCCTTCGTGTTGGGGCTCAACGTCGTCTCCGACGGCCTGAACGTGGTATTGCCATCAGCGGCAACGGGTTTCGCCGCTCAACTACGCGCCGCCGGTTTTGTGCCGGTCGGCGTCGATCTGTCCGAGTTGCTCAAAGGCGGCGGCTCCGTCAAGTGCTGCACATTGGAGGTATTCCCATGACGATCCTCGACGCCATGACGTCACACAAGGTCGCCGCGAACCGCATCGACACGGCGATACGACTAGTGGAACGGCGTGCGGCGCACAACTATTCGCCGCTGCCCATCGTCGCCGCCAGCGCCCTGGGCGCCTGGATCACCGACATCGACGGCCGGCGCTACCTTGACTGCCTGTCGGCGTACTCCGCGGTCAACTTCGGGCACCGCAACCCCGAGATCACCGCCACCGCCCACGCCCAACTCGACGCCGTCACCCTGGTCAGTCGCGCCTTCCACTCCGACAAGCTCGGACCGTTCTGCGCGGCCCTGGCCTACCTGTGCGACAAGGACATGGTCCTGCCGATGAACTCCGGCGCCGAGGCCGTCGAAAGCGGGCTCAAGGTCGCCCGCAAGTGGGGTGCCGACGTCAAGGGCGTTCCCGCCGAGCGGGCCAATATCATCGTGGCGGAGAACAACTTTCACGGCCGCACGATCAGCATCGTCAGCTTCTCCTCCGACCCGGCGGCCCGGTCGGGATTCGGACCCTTCACCCCGGGGTTTCGTTCCGTGCCGTTCGGTGACGCCGCCGCGCTGGCCCAGGCGATCGACGAGAACACCGTCGCGGTGCTCCTCGAGCCCATCCAGGGCGAGGCCGGCATCGTCGTCCCACCCGACGACTACCTGCCCGCCGTCCGCGCGCTGTGCTGCGAGCACAACGTGTTGATGATCGCCGACGAGATTCAATCGGGGCTGGCCCGCACCGGCTACACCTTCGCCTGCGACCGCTGGGGAGTGGCGCCCGACGTGTACCTACTCGGCAAGGCGCTGGGCGGGGGCGTGGTGCCGCTGTCGGCCGTGGTCGCCGACCGCGACATCCTCGGTGTCCTGCATCCCGGCGAGCACGGCTCCACCTTCGGCGGCAACCCGCTGGCGGCCGCCATCGGCACCACGGTGGTGTCCATGCTGGCGCGCGGCGAATACCAGGCGCGGGCCGCCGCGCTGGGTGGGCGCCTGCATCGACGGCTGCGCGCGCTGGTGGGTGAGGGCGTGCTCGCGGTGCGCGGCCTGGGCCTGTGGGCCGGCGTGGACATCGACCCGGCCCTGGCCAGCGGCAAAGAGCTGAGCCTGCGGCTCGCCGAGCGCGGCGTGCTGGTCAAGGACACTCACGACTCGACGCTGCGGTTCGCGCCACCGTTGGTGGTCACCGGCGAGGAGATCGACTGGGCGGTGGCCCAACTCGCTACGGTGTTGCAGGAGGTTGCCTCATAATCAGCTGATCCGCCACCGGGAGGGCCATTGCCAGCGATCGGCCTCAAAGAGCAGATGCTGCGCCGACGCCCGGTCGCGGGCGCGTCCGCCGCGGGTGGCACCGCCGAGCATCTCAAGCGCAGCATCGGGACGTTTCAGCTCACCATGTTCGGGGTCGGCTCGACCGTGGGTACCGGCATCTTCTTCGTCATGTCCCAGGCCGTGCCCGAGGCCGGCCCGGGCGTGATCGTGTCCTTTCTGCTCGCGGGGCTGGCGGCCGGGCTGGCCGCCGTCTGCTACGCGGAATTGGCTTCCGCGGTGCCGGTGTCGGGCTCGTCGTATTCCTACGCCTACGCCACGCTGGGCGAGGTCGCGGCGGTGGGGGTGGCGGCCTGCCTGCTGCTGGAATACGGCGTGGCCACCGCAGCGGTGGCGGTCAACTGGAGCGGCTACCTCAACAAGCTGCTCACCAATGTGCTCAAAGTGCACGTGCCACAGCAATTGTCGGCCGCGCCGTGGGATGCGCAGCCAGGCTACGTCAACGTGCCCGCGGTGCTGCTGATCGTGCTGTGCGCGTTGCTGCTCATCCGCGGCGCCAGCGAGTCGGCCAAGGTCAACGCCGTCATGGTGCTCATCAAGCTCGGGGTCCTCGCCGTGTTCGTGCTCGTCGCGTTCACCGCCTTCGATGCGCACCACCTGCAGGACTTCGCGCCGTTCGGCGTCGCGGGCATCGGCTCGGCCGCCGGCACCATCTTCTTCTCCTATATCGGCCTGGACGCGGTGTCCACGGCCGGTGACGAAGTGCAGGACCCTCAGAAGACGATGCCGCGCGCGCTCATCGCCGCCCTGCTCACCGTCACCGGTGTCTATGTGTTCGTCGCGGTGGCCGCGTTGGGCGCCCAGCCCTGGCAGCGCTTCGCGGGCCAACAGGAGGCCGGCCTGGCCACGATCCTCGACAACGTCACGCACCACAGCTGGGCGGGCACCGTTCTGGCCGCCGGGGCGGTCATTTCGATCTTCAGCGTCACGCTGGTGACCATGTACGGCCTGACGCGCATCCTGTTCGCCATGGGCAGCGACGGGCTGCTGCCGGCGCGTTTTGCCGCCGTCAACACCCGCACCATGACGCCGGTGGGCAACACGGTGATCGTGGCGGTCGTCGCCTCGGCTCTGGCCGCCTTCATCCCGCTGCAGAAGCTGGCGGACATGGTGTCCGTGGGCACCCTCACCGCCTTCGTCGTCGTCTCCGTCGGGGTGATCGTCTTGCGGGTCCGCGAGCCCGACCTGCCGCGCGGGTTCACGGTGCCCGGCTACCCGGTCACACCCATCCTTTCGGTCGCCGCGTGCGGCTACATCCTCGCGAGCTTGCATTGGTACACCTGGATCGCGTTCGCCGGGTGGGTGTCGCTGGCGTTGGTGTTCTATCTGGTGTGGGGCCGGCGGCACAGCGCACTCAACGAGGCGGTCACCGCCACCCGGCCGGGCTAGCGTTGCGTCGCGGCCGCGTTGGCGGCGGACTGCGCCTGCTTGAGCAGCACCGCGACATCGCCTCGGCCCAAGAACATTTCGTCGAAGTAGGGCTGCAGTGCAGCGTTGCCGGCGGCGAAGCCGGCACCGCCCGGCGCGGCGATGCGGGGCCTGTCCAGGACGCGGAAGAACGGTGCGACGTCCACCCCGCGGCGGGCCCAGTAGTCGAAGTAGACCGGCTGGGCGGAGAGCACTGCGGGGATCGCGGCGCCGCGCCGGCCCAGGTATTCGTTGCCCGTCTTGCTGCCCATCCAGGCCAGCACCTGACGCACCGCGTCAGGGTGCTTGGTCGCCGCGTTGCCCGCCGCCGCGATGCCATTGGTGACGCTCACCCGTCCCACGGGCCCGGCGGGCATCATCGCCACGCCCCAGCGGAAACCGGCGTCGCGGGCCACCGGCGCCAGGTTGTAGGTGCCGGACTGGAACAGCGCCATCCGCCCGGCCAGGAATTGGTTGCGGGAGAAGTCACCGTTGTCGTTGGTGTCCGACGCGGGCGGCGCGAGGTGGTCGGTGTTGATCAGCCCGACGAGATAGCGGAAGGCCGTGACCGCCGGCGGATTGTCGAACGCGAAGCGGTCGCCGCGCTGGAACACCCCGCCCGCCGACCCGATGTAGTTGAGGTAAATGCCCTGCGGGTCGTTGGCCGCGTTGTACCCCCACTGCCGCACCCGGGTCGCGTCGAAACCCGCTGCGTCGGCGCGGTGCCCGTCGGCGTCGACCGTGAGCCGGGCCAGTAGCGGCCGCAGGGTGTCCCCGCCGTCGGAACTCCACCGCAACCCCGCCAATTGCGCCGGAGCCACGCCGGCCGCGGCCAGCAGGTCGGCATTGTAATAGAGCGCGATGCCCGCATCGGTCAATTGCGGTACGCCCCAGAGCTTTCCGTGACGGGTGAACTGCTCCTGGACCGCGGTGTCCCAATCCGAACGCGCCGCGGGGTCGACCATGGCGCCAATGTCGAGCAACCGGCCGCTGTCGGCGTAGGCCGCAAGGTAGGCGTTGGACAGCCAGAAGATGTCGTCGGCGCTGCCCCCGGCCACATCGGTGCGCAGGGTATTGAAGTAGGTGGCGTAGGCCACCAGATTGACGTGCACGTCGATGCCCGGGTGCGCGCGGGCGAACGCGGCGAAGGACTCGCGGTACGCCTCGCCAATCTGATCGGCCCAGATGCGCACGGTGACGACGACCCGGCCGCCGCCGGGCAGCCCCGAGTAATTCAGCAGCGCCGCCGTCGCGGCCAGCAACACCGCGACGACAACGAGCGCCCCGGCGGCCAGGGTCGAGAACCGGGGCCGGGTCACTTGATTCCCGAGACCACGATCGAGGCGACGATGTGGCGCTGGAAGACGACGAACAGCGCGACCAGCGGGACGATCGCCACGGTGGTCGCCGCCATCACCAGCGTCCACTGAGAGTTGAACCGAGACTGCAGGTCCGCGGTCGCCACCGTCAGCACCCGCCACTTGTGGCCGCTGGTGATGACCAACGGCCACATGAAATTGTTCCACTGCGAGACCACGGTGATCAGCGTCAGCGCCGCCAACACCGGCCGGCTGGACGGGATCACCACGTGCACGATCACGTCCAGAGTGTTGGCCCCGTCGAGGTGGGCGGCGTTGATGAGGTCGTTGGGGATGAGCCGAAAGTGTTCGCGCAGCAGGAAGATCGCGTAGGGCGACCCGAAGACGAACGGCAACACCAAGGCCCAGAACGTGTTGCGCAGGCCCAGCTGGGCCATCATCAGGTACATCGGCACCACGGTGACCGTGCCCGGCACCATCAACGTCGCGATGTAGACCCAGAACAGTGCGTCTCGGCCGGGAAACTGCAAGCGGGCGAACGCATATGCGGCCAGCACGGAGAAGGTTAGCTGACCCACCAGGATCACCGCCGTCATCAGCGCGGTCACCGCGATCGCGCGGCCGAAGCCGGCGCCCGCCAGGTCGGTGAAGTTCGACAGCGTCGGCGGCCGTGGCAGCTGCAGCGGCGTCCCGGTGACGAACTGGTGCGACGAGGTCAACGAGGTCATCAGCCCAAGGGCGAACGGCGCCAACGTGATCAGCGCTCCGAGGATCAGCCCGGCGTAGAGGACGGCGTTGCCGAGATGCCTAGGTGAGGTCATAGCTGATCCGTCGCCGAAAATACAGGTGCTGCACCAAGGTGACGCCGACCAGGATCACGAACAGTACCACCGCCATCACCGACGCCCGCCCGATCGCGGCCGAGCCGAACGCCTCGGCGTAGATGCGGTGGGCCACCAGGTCGGTGCTGCCGCCCGGGCCGCCGCCGGTGAGCGCGTAAACCATATCGAAAACCTGTGCGGTGCTGACGATCCCGGTGACCAGCACGAAGAACGTCGTCGGGCGCAGCATGGGCAGGGTGATGCGCCAGAACCGCTGCCACGCGGTGGCGCCGTCGGTGCGGGCGGCGGCGTGGATGTCGTCGGGAATGGCCAGCAGGCCCGCCAGAAACGACAGCGACACGTAGCCGACGTTGGTCCACACGACGACGGCGGACACCAGGGGCAGCGCGAAGCTGGAGTCGGACAGCCACTCGATGTCGTGACCCAGCACGGTGCTGACGGCCCCGTCCGTGGGCGCGAGAATCCACCGCCACAGCACCGCGATGGCCAACGGCGCGCAGATCCACGGCAGGACGTAGACGGTGCGGAACAGCGCGGTGCCGGGCAGTTGGCGGGCCAACATGAACGCGACGACCAGGCCCAGCACCGTCTGCACCGGCACCACGATCGCCACAAAGACGGCCGTGACGATCAGCGAGTTGCCGAATCCGCCGTCGGCCAGCACCGAACGCCAATTGGCCAGCCCGACGAAGCGCAGCGGCCCCAGCAGGTCCCAGCGGTACAGGCTCAGCCACACCACGACGAGGATGGGCAACAGCAGAAAGGCGACGACGCCGAACAGGCTGGGCGCCAGCAGCGCGTAACCCAGCGCGGTGGAGCGAGGGCGTGTCCTCGATACGGCGCTGGCCATGAAGGTATTAAAGCGGGCGCCGCCGCGAATTGGTGAGCACCGGCCGTTACGGTGGAGCCGTGACATCGAACGGGGGGATCGACGCCGAC